>NZ_JAYSFE010000175.1:0-7279 GCF_041913585.1 Allostella sp. | reverse complement strand
TCGCCATGGCGGTGCGCCTGCACGAGCGGGGCGTCTTCACCTGGACCGAGTGGGCGGCGACGCTGGCCGAGGAGATCACCCGCGCGCAGGACCGCGGCGATCCCGACTTCGGCGACACCTACTACCGGCATTGGCTGGCCGCCCTGGAACGACTGGCGGCCGCCAAAGGCGTCGTCTCGCCCGAGGAGATGACGGCCCGCCGCGACGCCTGGGACCGCGCCGTCCGCGCGACGCCGCACGGGCAGCCGATCGAGCTCGCCAAGGGTCTTTAGACGTTCACCGCCCCCCGGCGACGTCGAAGAGCGCGCCGGTGACGTAGGCCGCGGCTGGCGACAGCAGCCAGAGGATGGTGGCCGCGACCTCGTCGGCGGTGCCCGGCCGGCCGGCCGGGATCTGCGGGCCGAAGCCGGCCAGGAACTCGCGCCCGCCATGGACGTCGTGGATGTCGGTGGCGATGATGCCGGGCCGCACGGCGTTGACGCGGATGCCCTCGGGCGCCAGTTCGCGGGCGAGGCCGAGCGTCAGCGCGTCGACCGCGCCCTTGCTGGCGGCATAGTGGACTTCCTCCGGCAGGCCGCCGGTGCGCGACACCACCGACGAGACGTTGACGATCGCCCCGCCGGCGCCGCCGCGGCTCCGCGCCATGCGGCGCGCCGCCTCGGCCGTGGCGTGGTAGGCGCTGGCGACGTTGACCGCCAGCACCCGTTCGAACGCGCCCGGCTCGGGCGCCATGACCGGGAAGCGGCCGCCGATGATGCCGGCATTGTTGACGAGGCCGCCCAGGCGGCCGAGGCGGGCATCGACGGCGGCGAAGAGGCGGGCGACGGCGGCGGCGTCCGCGATTTCGGCCTGGAAGGCCTCGGCGGCGCCGCCCGCCGCGCGGATCTCCGCCGCCAGCGCCTCGGCCGGGCCGGCCGAATGGCCATAGTGGATGGCGACCCGCCAGCCTCCGGCGGCGGCCTGCCGCGCCACCGCCGCGCCGATGCCGCGGCCTGCCCCCGTCACCACCAGAACCTCGTCCATGGCCCCTCCTCCGCTTCCGCCGGGATAGTAGCGGGATTTGCTTCGCCGCCGCGCCGCCCAGGGGCAAGATCGGCGGCCACGACAACGGAGGACGCCCGATGGCGAAGAAGAAGGCCCCGGCCCCGACGGCCGCCGAGCTGAAGGACCTGGCGCAGCGGCTGGAGACGCTGCTGCGGCTGCGCACGCTGCCGATCGGCATGCGGCATTTCGACGACGAGGCGAGCTTCGACGCGGTCCCGGGCCTGCGCCGGCCGAAGCCGGGCCGGCACTTCTCCACCTGCCAGCTCGTCACCCAGGCGCGGGTCGCCGGCCTCACCGTCGGCATCCGTCACGAGAACGTGCGCCCGTGGAGCAACTGCGGCGGGGTGATCGGCCTCAACGCCCCCAGCGACGACTATCTTTCCGGCCGCAAGATGGCCGGCGTCTGGTTCGCCGACCTCAAGAACGCCCGCCTGCACCAGGCGCAGATGCCGCGGGTGACGCCCGGTCGGCATATCGGCCTCGTCGTCTCGCCGCTGCGCTCGGCCCGGCTCGACCCGCCCGACATCTGCCTCTTCTACGGCACGCCCGGCCAGACCATCCTTTTCGTCAACGGCCTGCAGCACGGCCGCTACAAGCGCTACGACATGAGCATCACCGGCGAGAGCGCCTGCGCCGATTCGTGGGGCCGGGCGCTCGCCACCCGCAAGACCTCGATCTCGATCCCCTGCTATGCCGAGCGCCGCTATGGCGGGGTGGCCGACGACGAGATGCTGGTCGCCTGCCCGCCCGACGAGTTCCGGCGCGGCGTCGAGGGGCTGGAGGCCCTGTCGAAGGTCGGGCTCCGCTATCCGATCCCGCCCTACGGCGCCAACATGGACCCGGCCGAGGGGATGGACGTCAGCTACGGCGCGGGCGGCAAGCGCTCGGCCTGACCGGCCGGCGACGGGATCGCGACGACCGCGTCCGGAAAGCCCGTCCAGCCGCTGAGATGCGGCGTCGGCAGCAGGTCGTCGACGCCGAGCAGGCTCGCCTGCAGGAAGCCCATGACGGCGTCGAAGCGGAAGACGACGGCGCCCTGGGGCCAGTCGGCGAGCGAGGTGTCGAAGACGCGCAGGCCCCAGCGGCCGGCGGCGTCGCGCCGCACGGTGGCGAAGACCGGCCAGTTGCGGCCGTCCCCGACGTCGACCGAGTGGGCGAAGCGGAACAGCCCCTCCATACCCTCCGTCTCGCGCCGGTGCCAACGGTCGGACGCCAGCACGTCGGCGCGGACGGCGGTGGTGACCGGGGATTGCGGCCCATGCTCGCGGATATGGTCGAAACCCAGCCGATCCAGCCACTGGTGGAGATCGGGCGTCGCCATGCGATCGGGCAGGAAGGCGACCCGCCGCCGCCCCGGCAGCCGCTCCTCGAGGAGGTCGAGGCGTGGCGGGAGCATCGCCCGGATTTCGGCGAGCGTGATCGGCGCCGCCCAGGTCCGCGTCCGGACGAGGAAGCTCGCCCGCTCGGCCGCCGTGTCGGGCGGCGCCAGGGCGGCGATCGCGGTCGGCGGGATCGCCGCGCCGAACCGGGCGCGGAGATAGGCGAGCCCGGTCCGCAGGGCCGGGCGCTGCCCGAAGCGCGCCGCCAGGCCGACCAGCCGGTCCCAGTCGATGCGGTCTCCCTCCGCCGCCAGCAGGTCGAGGGAATCCGAGATCCACCGGATGGTCGGGACGGGATTGCGCGGGATGCCGTGGACGACGACGTGGAAGAGCTGTTCGGTCGGCGCCAGCGTCAGCGCCGGGAGGCCACGGAGGTCGATCGGTTCCGCCGTCTCCCAGAAGGGCGCATCGGGATCGGCACCGCCGACCCAGGTGCCGGCCAGCCGCCAGTGCAGGTCGATCTGCAGGCGCCGGTCGTCCTGGACGGCGAGCCCGTGGCGGAGCTGGATATGGAGGTCGGCCAGCAACGGGTCGTCGGCGACGGCGCGGAACAGGGGATCGGCGACCGCCAGGGCCCGGCGCGCATCGGCGGTGCGGACCAGCAGGTCGACGTCCGCCATCGGCCGGAACCCGGCCGAGAAGCCGATCGAACCGACCAGCGCCGCGCCCTTGAGGACGAGGCATTCGATGCCGGCCGCGCGCAGCCGCTCGACGACGTCGCGCGCCCACTGGAAGAGCAGGTTGTTGCGGTAGAGGGAGCGGCGGAAGAGACCCTTGAGCCGGCCGAGGAACGGATGGTCCGGCGCGAACGTCCGCAGCCGCGCATAGAGGTGCGGGTAGAGGCGATAGCAGCCCTCGTCGAGGTCGGTCATGTCGACCTCGGACTGCCATGCCTCGAACAGCGCCGGCGCCTCCGCCGCCGGGCCGTAGAGGATGGCCAGCAGGCGCTCGTGGACCGGGTTCACGAGCCCGGGCGGCAGCATACCTTCGGGCGGCAGGGCGGGATCGGCGGCAATCGGCATGGGGTGCGGACATTCGGGCCGTGGCCGCCGCCGGGTCAAGGGCGGAGGAGTCGCGCCAGCGCCTCCAGCGACGGCGCGGGCGCCGGCCGCCCGGTTCGGCGCGCGAGGTCGCGCACCGTCGCCGTCGGCCGCGGGTCGAGGCCGGCCGCCGTCGGAGGCCGCGATTCCGGCCAGTCCGTGCCGGCCGCCCGCAGGACCGCCGCCGACACCGCCACCCCCACCGGCCCGGCGGCCCGGCGCGCGTGCCCGGAATGGATGCCGATCAGGACGACCCGGCCGCCCTCGATGCGCAGCAGCGGCGAGCCGGAATCGCCCCGCACCGCGTCGCAGTTGTGCGCCAGGAGCGGCCGGCCGCCGGCGGCCGGCCGCACCTCGCAGCCCAGCACCGCCATCGGCAGGTGCGCGCGGTCCTGGCCGTAGCCGGCGCGCAGAACCCCCGCCTCCGCGGCCGGCCCCGGATCGGCCGGCGCGATCCAGCCGACTTCGCGCCCGATCGGCCGCGCCAGGGTGACGATCGCCCAGTCCGCCGCCGGATCGCCGGGCGGGCCGTCGGTGCCGCGTCGGATCGCCACCGCGGCGGCCGTCGCCGCCCATTCGCCACGGGCGTAGCCGGCGAGGAAGTGCACCGCTTCCGGCCGCAGCGGCTGGCCGGTGCGCCGGTTGAAGAGACAGTGGGCGGCGGTCGCCACCCGGTCCGGCGCCACGAGGGTGCCGGTGCAGCGCTGGCCGATGCGGGTGTTGAGGCGGCCGACGGCGCTCCAGGGATATTCCCGGGCCGACACGATCTGCCGGTCGTCGGCCCCGGCGATCCCTGGCAGGCGCGCCGGCTCGGCGGCCGCGCTGCCCGCCGCCAGCAGGCCCAGCGCCGCCAGGATCAGGTGGGGCATCGGCCCGCTGCCAGTTCGTTCCATCCGGCCGCGATGGCGTCGCGATCGAGGTTGCGGCCGATCAGAACGACGGCCGAGCGCCGCGGACCGTCGGGCCAGCCGGCCAGCAGGGTCGGCGGGTGGAGGACGTGGTGGACACCGTGGACGACCAGCGGCGCCGCCTCGCCGACGACGTCGAACACGCCCTTGATGCGCATCAGGTCCGGCCCCCGCTCCGCCCGCAGGCGCTGCAGCCAGGACGACAGGTGCTCCCACGCGAGCGGCGACGCCGCCGTCAGGCAGACGGCGCCGACATCGGCCGCGTGCCGGGGCAGGCCGGCTGCGGCGGCATGGGCGTCGAGCGCCAGCCAGCGCGCGACGTCGGGGATGGGGCGGTCCGGGCGGTGGAGCCCGGCGCCGAACAGCCGGTCGGGATCGACCTCGCCATGGTCGACCGCGATCACCGGGGCGGCCGCGTTCAGCCGCCGCACCCGGGCGACGAGCGCCGCCTCCCCGTCCGCCGACACGAGGTCGCGCTTGGTGAGGACGATCCGGTCGGCGATGGCGACCTGCTTCACCGCCTCGCGGTGGCGGTCGAGCTGCATGGCGCCATGCGCGGCGTCGAGCGTGGCGATCACCGCATCGAGGCGGACGGCGTGCAGGAGCAGGGGATTGGCGAGCAGCAGCTGCACCAGGGGCGCGGGATCGGCCAGTCCCGTCGTCTCCACCAGCACGCGGGAGAAGGGCGGGACCTCGCCGCGGTCGCGCCGGGCGAGCAGGTCGCGCAGCGTCGTCTCGACGTCGCTGCGCACGGCGCAGCAGATGCAGCCCGAGGCGAGCAGCACGACCTCCCCCGCCACCGCCTCGACCAGGAGGTGGTCGAGGGCGATGTCGCCGAACTCGTTGACCAGGACGGCGGTATCGGCCATGCCCGGCCGCCGCAGCAGCCGGTTGACGAGCGTCGTCTTGCCGCTGCCGAGGAAGCCCGTCACCAGCGACACCGGCAGCCGCTCGGCCGACTTGTCGCGGTCGAAAAGGCCCATGCGGCGATCCTAGACGGCGGTCAGCCGGCGCGGAAGGCGCCGGCCGCGAAGAAGCCCGGCCAGATCGGCAGGGCGCTCGTGGGCATGGTCGCGCGCGCGCCGACCAGGTTCGGCCGCAGCAGGCGGTCGGCGCGGTCGAGACGGAGGACGACCGCCCCCCGCGGCCAGGCCCGGAGGCTGGTGCAGAAGACGCGCAGGCCCGGCCGGCCGTCGGCGAGGCGCCGCAGGTCGGCGTAGACGTGGCGCACCGGCAAGGCACCCTCCGGTACGTCGAAGCGGAAGAGCCGGGTGGTCCCGTCGGTGCCCGTATCGAGCGACCCGAGCTGCCGGCGGACCGCTTCGGTGATGGGGGATTCCGGCCGGAACTCGCAGACGAAATCGGCGCCCAGCCGGCGCAGCCAGCCGAGCACGGACGGCCGCAGGCTGGCGTCGGTCAGGTGGGCGACGAGCCCATGCCCCGGCAGCCGCTCGGCCAGGATCGGCAGCATCGCCGCCGTCAGAGTTTCGGCCGCGGCGAGATGGGCGGGTGGCGTCCAGCCGCGGGTCAGGACGTCGAACTCCGCCTGCTCGACGGCATCGGCCGCGCCGGCGGCGGCGAGTTCCGCGACCACGCCAGCCGGCACCGCGGCATCGAAGATCGCCCGCAGATAGCCCAGACCGCGCGCCAGCAGCAGCGACCGCCGGAAGCGCCGCGCCAGCGCCACCAGCCGGCCCCAGTCGATCCGGCGCCCCTCGGTCGTCAGCAGTTCGAGGGAGTCGGCGATCCAGCGGATCGCCGGCGCCGGATTGCGCGGCAGCCCATGCACGACGAGGTGGAAGAGCAGATCGGTCGGCGCCAGCACCCGGATGGTACGGCCCTGCAGGACCGCCGTCTCCGCCTCGTCCCAGAACGGCCGGTCGGGATCGGCGCCCGACGCCCAGACCCCGGCGAGGCGCCAGTGGAGATCGATCTCGAGCCGGTTGGCGTCGCGCACCGTGTAGCCGTGCCGCAGCAACACATGCGCCACGGTCCGGTCCGGATCGTCGAGCAGCACCCGGAAGCGCGGATCGGCGACCGCGATCGCGCGTTCGGCATCGCGGGTCGGCACCAGGAGGTCGACGTCGGCCATCGGACGCAGTCCGGCCGACAGGCCGGTCGCGGTGACCAGGGAGGCGCCCTTCAGGACGAGGCAGTCGATGCCGGCGGCAGCGAGGCGGTCGACCACGTCCAGCGCCCAGCGGAAGAGGAGCTGGTTGCGATAGAAGGTGCGGCGGAACGTCCCCTTCATCCGCCCGAGAAAGGCGTGGTCCGGGGCGAGGTGCCGGATGCGACGGTAGAGCTGCGGATAGAGCCGGTAGCAGCCGTCGTCGAGGTCGGTGAGGTCGAGCCCCTCCTGCCAGACCCGGAAGCGCTCGGCCGCCCCCGCCTCCGGACCGTAGATCACCCGCAGCAGCCGCTCCTGGACCGGGGTGACGAGGCCGTCCGGCAGGGCGGCGGCCGGCGCGTCGGTCATCGGCATCGGCCTCCCGGATTCGGCGGGAGAATGGTGCGATCTCCACCCGCATTCGGCGGCGCCGGCCTTGACAGCGGACGGCCGGCCCGGAAAGGGTGGTCGGCGGCGCGTGACGGCGTCCGAGAAGCGCGGCACGGCGCCGGACCTGGATGCGGGACCGAGGGGTCCCGATGGGAGGAACGACCGTGACCGACATCCGCGATCCCCACGACCGCCCGGCGCAGGCCGCCGCGGCGGCAGCCCCGCCCTCGCCCGAGCGGCGCGATTTCCTCAAGACGGCGGGCCTGGCCGGCGCCGCCGGGCTCGCCGCCGGCAAGTTCGCCGCCGCCCCGGTGGCGACCGCCCAGGCCCAGACCGCGCCGGCGGGCGGGCAGCCCTGGTGGCCGTCGCGCTGGGGCGCCGACGACGAGAAGGGCGCCAGCAACTGGATGA
>NZ_JAYSFE010000174.1:0-7423 GCF_041913585.1 Allostella sp. | reverse complement strand
GCGGGACGGCCTGTTCTGCGCCCGCATCTTCGGGCCGATCAAGGACTACGAGTGCTTGTGCGGCAAGTACAAGCGCATGAAGTATCGCGGCATCATCTGCGAGAAGTGCGGCGTCGAGGTGACGCTCTCGAAGGTCCGGCGCGAGCGCATGGGCCATATCGAGCTCGCCTCGCCGGTCGCCCACATCTGGTTCCTGAAGTCGCTGCCGAGCCGCATCGGGCTCCTCCTCGACATGACCCTGAAGGACCTGGAGCGGGTCCTCTATTTCGAGAACTACGTCGTCATCGAGCCCGGCCTGACGCCGCTGAAGCTGCACCAGCTGCTCTCCGAGGACGAGTTCTACCGCTACCAGGACGATTTCGGCGAGGACGCCTTCACCGCCAAGATCGGCGCCGAGGCGCTGAAGGCGATGCTGGCGACGATCGACCTGCAGCCGGAGCAGGAGAAGCTGCGCGGCGAGCTGCGCGACACCACGTCCGAGGCCAAGCGCAAGAAGCTGGTCAAGCGGCTGAAGCTGGTCGACGCCTTCCTGCAGTCGGGCAGCCGGCCGGAATGGATGATCCTCGACGTGGTGCCGGTGATCCCGCCGGAGCTGCGCCCGCTGGTGCCCCTCGACGGCGGCCGCTTCGCGACCTCCGACCTCAACGACCTCTATCGCCGCGTCATCAACCGCAACAACCGCCTGAAGCGGCTGATCGAGCTGCGCGCGCCCGACATCATCGTGCGCAACGAGAAGCGCATGCTGCAGGAGGCGGTCGACGCGCTCTTCGACAACGGCCGCCGCGGCCGCGTCATCACCGGCGCCAACAAGCGGCCGCTGAAATCGCTGTCGGACATGCTGAAGGGCAAGCAGGGTCGGTTCCGGCAGAACCTGCTCGGCAAGCGCGTCGACTATTCCGGCCGCTCGGTCATCGTCGTCGGGCCGGAGCTCAAGCTGCACCAGTGCGGCCTGCCGAAGAAGATGGCGCTCGAGCTGTTCAAGCCCTTCATCTACTCCAAGCTCGAGCTGCGCGGGCTCGCCACCACCATCAAGGCGGCCAAGCGCATGGTGGAGAAGGAGCGGCCCGAGGTCTGGGACATCCTCGAGGAGGTGATCCGCGAGCATCCGGTCATGCTGAACCGGGCGCCGACGCTGCACCGCCTCGGCATCCAGGCCTTCGAGCCGGTGCTGATCGAGGGCAAGGCGATCCAGCTCCACCCGCTGGTCTGCACCGCCTTCAACGCCGACTTCGACGGCGACCAGATGGCCGTCCACGTCCCCCTCTCGCTGGAAGCCCAGCTCGAGGCGCGCGTGCTGATGATGTCGACCAACAACATCCTGTCGCCGGCCAACGGCAAGCCGATCATCGTGCCGTCGCAGGACATCGTGCTCGGCCTCTACTACATCACCATGGAGCGCGACGGCGAGCCGGGCGAGGGCATGGCCTTCGGCAGCATCGCCGAGATCCAGCAGGCGCTCGACGCCAAGGCGGTGTCGCTCCAGGCGAAGGTGCAGTGCCGCTACCACACGGTCGACAAGGACGGGCAGCCGATCACGGTGCGCGTCACCACGACCCCCGGCCGCATGCTGCTGTCGGAGATCCTGCCGCGCCATCCGGCGATCAGCTTCGAGCTCATCAACCGGGTGCTGACGAAGAAGGAAATCACCAACGTCATCGACATGGTCTACCGCCACTGCGGGCAGAAGGAGACGGTGATCTTCTGCGACCGGATGATGGCGCTGGGCTTCGGCCATGCCTGCCGCGCCGGCATCTCCTTCGGCAAGGACGACCTCGTCGTGCCGGCGGAGAAGGCGGCGCTCGTCGGTGACGCCGAGGAGAAGGTCAAGGAGTACGAGCAGCAGTACCTCGACGGCCTCATCACCCAGGGCGAGAAGTACAACAAGGTTGTCGACGTCTGGTCGTCCTGCACCGAGAAGGTGGCGGACGCGATGATGAAGGAGATCTCGCGCCCGGGCGGCAAGATCAACGCCGTCTACATGATGGCGCACTCGGGCGCCCGCGGCTCGGCGGCGCAGATCAAGCAGCTCGCCGGCATGCGCGGCCTGATGGCCAAGCCCTCGGGCGAGATCATCGAGACGCCGATCATCTCGAACTTCAAGGAAGGCCTGACCGTGCTGGAGTACTTCAACTCCACCCACGGCGCCCGCAAGGGCTTGGCCGACACCGCGCTCAAGACCGCCAACTCCGGCTACCTGACGCGCCGCCTCGTCGACGTCGCGCAGGACGCGATCATCATCGAGGAGGATTGCGGCACCCAGCGCGGCCTCACGGTCACGCCGGTGGTCGACGGCGGCGAGGTCATCGCGCCGCTCTCCGAGCGCATCCTCGGACGCACCGCCTCGCACGAGGTCATCGATCCACTGACCGGCAACGTGCTGGCGCCGGCGGGCGGTCTCCTCGACGAGGAGGCGGTCGAGAAGATCGAGCGCGCCGGCATCGATTCGATCGGCATCCGCTCGGTGCTGACCTGCGAGACCAAGGGCGGCGTCTGCGGCAAGTGCTACGGCCGCGACCTCGCGCGCGGGACGGTGGTCAACATCGGCGAGGCGGTCGGCGTCATCGCCGCCCAGTCGATCGGCGAGCCCGGCACCCAGCTCACCATGCGCACCTTCCACATCGGCGGTGCGGTGCAGCGCGGCGCCGAGCAGTCGAGCATCGAGGCGGCCTTCGATTCGGTGGTGCGGGTGAAGAACCGCAACGTCGTGACGAACAGCCAGGGCGTGCTCATCGTCATGAGCCGCAACACCGAGATCGTGCTGGCCGACGAGGCGGGCCGCGAGCGCGCCCGGCACAAGGTGCCGTACGGCGCCAAGCTGCTGGCCGACGAGGGCACGGCCGTGACCAAGGGCCAGAAGATCGCCGAGTGGGATCCCTACACGATCCCGATCATCACCGAGCGCGAAGGCATCGCCCACTATGTCGACCTGGTCGAGGGCGTGTCGATCCGCGAGGTGGTGGACGAGGCGACCGGCATCTCGTCCAAGGTCGTCGTCGACTGGAAGCAGCAGCCGCGCGGCAACGACCTGCGGCCGCGGATCGTGCTGCGCGACGCCGCCGGCGGGGCGCTGACCCTGGCGAGCGGGGTCGAGGCCCGCTACTTCCTCTCGGTCGACGCCATCCTGTCGATCGAGAACGGCGCCACGGTCCGGGCCGGCGACGTCGTCGCCCGCATCCCCAGGGAATCGTCCAAGACGCGCGACATCACCGGCGGTCTGCCGCGGGTGGCGGAGCTGTTCGAGGCGCGGCGCCCGAAGGACTTCGCGATCATCAGCGAGATCGACGGCCGGGTTGAGTTCGGCAAGGACTACAAGACCAAGCGGCGCATCGTCGTCGTCCCCGCGGACCCGGAGGCCGGCGGCCCCCGGGAGTACATGATCCCGAAGGGCAAGCACATCAGCGTCCAGGAAGGCGACTTCGTGGCGAAGGGCGACCTGCTGATGGACGGCAACCCGGTGCCGCACGACATCCTCAACGTCATGGGCGTCGAGGCGCTGTCGGAGTACCTGACGAACGAGATCCAGGACGTCTATCGACTGCAGGGCGTGAAGATCAACGACAAGCACATCGAGGTCATCGTCCGTCAGATGCTCCAGAAGATGGAGATCATGGACGGCGGCGAGACGACCTTCCTGGTCGGCGAGCAGGTGGACCGCGAGGAGTTCCAGCAGGAGAACGCCAAGGTCGAGGCGATGGGCGGCCGGCCGGCCAAGGCCAAGCCGGTGCTCCAGGGCATCACCAAGGCGTCGCTGCAGACCAACTCCTTCATCTCGGCCGCCTCCTTCCAGGAGACGACCCGGGTCCTCACGGAGGCGGCCGTCTCCGGCAAGGTCGACAGCCTCGCCGGGCTGAAGGAGAACGTCATCGTCGGCCGCCTGATCCCGGCCGGGACGGGCAGCGTCGTCAACCGGCTGCGGAAGATCGCGGCCGAGCGCGACCGGGCGATCATCGCCGGCGACGGCGGCCAGCCGGCCGCCCTGCCGGCGGCGGGAACGACGCCGGCCGCACGCTCCGCCTGACGCCCGCCGTCAGACCGGGACCGGAGAGAGACCACCGGGGCGTCGCATCCTTGCGACGGCCCGGCGCGTTTCCGGCGCGTGCGCGTCCGCGGCGCCGATTTCCGGGACCGGGTGGCGAATCTCCGAAGACGGCTCTTGACGCGGGGGGAGTCGCTCAGTAGTTTCCGGCCACCTTCGGGGGACGGCGGTAGGGGTACAACCTAGACGCGCCTCCGTTTCAGAAGGCCGTTTCGACGGAGACGCGCGCCGCTTCGGCGGCGCTTTTTCCGTGCCAGAACCAGTTCTGCACGTCCCTCATCGACCCGAGTGGGAAGGGTAGCGTTCGTATGCCGACGATCAATCAGCTCATCCGCAAGCCGCGTCAGGCGCAGCGCGCGCGGGACAAGGTGCCCGCGCTGGAGGAGTGCCCGCAGAAGCGGGGAGTTTGCACGCGAGTCTATACGACGACCCCGAAGAAGCCCAATTCCGCCCTTCGCAAGGTGGCCCGTGTCCGGCTGACCAACAGCTTCGAGGTCACGAGCTACATTCCCGGCGAAGGCCACAATCTGCAGGAACACTCGGTGGTCATGATCCGCGGCGGTCGCGTCAAGGATCTGCCCGGTGTCCGCTATCACATCATCCGCGGCACGCTCGACACCCAGGGCGTGAAGGACCGCCGCCAGCGCCGGTCGAAGTACGGCGCGAAGCGGCCCAAGTAATCGGAGACTGTTGCCATGTCGCGCCGTCGCGCCGCTGACAAGCGTGAGGTCCTCCCGGACGCCAAGTTCGGGGACATCGTCCTCACCAAGTTCATCAACTGCCTGATGTACCACGGCAAGAAGTCGTCCGCGGAAGCGATCGTCTACGACGCGCTCGACCGCGTGTCGAAGCGCTCGGGCCAGGAGGCGGTCCGCATGTTCCACGACGCCCTGGGCAATGTCCGCCCGGCGGTGGAGGTGCGTTCGCGCCGGGTCGGCGGCGCCACCTACCAGGTGCCGGTCGAGGTGCGGGCCGAGCGCAGCCAGGCGCTGGCGATCCGCTGGATCATCGCCGCGTCCCGCGCGCGCTCGGAGAACACGATGCAGGAGCGCCTTTCGGGCGAGCTCCTCGACGCCGCGAACAATCGCGGCTCGGCGGTGAAGAAGCGGGAAGACACCCACCGCATGGCGGACGCCAACAAGGCGTTCTCCCACTACCGCTGGTAACCCTCTCGGCGCCCGGAGCAGTTCGTCATGTCCCGCACGACCCCCCTCGATCGCTACCGCAACATCGGCATCATGGCCCACATCGATGCCGGCAAGACGACGACGACCGAGCGGATTCTCTACTACACCGGGCGCTCCTACAAGATCGGCGAGGTCCATGAGGGCACCGCCACCATGGACTGGATGGAGCAGGAGCAGGAGCGCGGCATCACGATCACGTCGGCCGCGACGACCTGCTTCTGGCGCGACCATCGCATCAACATCATCGACACCCCGGGCCACGTCGACTTCACCATCGAGGTCGAGCGCTCGCTGCGCGTGCTCGACGGCGCGGTGACGGTGTTCGACAGCGTCGCCGGCGTCGAGCCGCAGTCCGAGACGGTGTGGCGCCAGGCCGACAAGTACGGCGTGCCGCGCATCTGCTTCGTCAACAAGATGGATCGCATCGGCGCGAACTTCACGCGCTGCGTCGACATGATGGTCGACCGGCTCGGCACCCGCCCGATGGTCATCCAGCTGCCGATCGGGGTCGAGAGCGACTTCGTCGGCATCGTCGACCTCGTCCGCATGAACGCGATCGTCTGGCGCGACGAGAGCCTGGGCGCCCAGTTCGACATCGTCGACATCCCGGCCAACATGGCCGACGAGGCGGCGGACTACCGCTCGAAGCTCGTCGAGATGGCGGTCGAGATGGACGACGACGCCCTCGAGGCCTATCTCGGCGGCGAGGAGCCGAGCGTCGAGACCCTGATCGCCTGCATCCGCAAGGGCGTGACCAAGAGCGCCTTCGTCCCGGTGCTCTGCGGCTCGGCCTTCAAGAACAAGGGCGTGCAGCCGCTGCTCGACGCCGTCATCGACTTCCTGCCGGCGCCGACCGACGTCGCGGCCATCAAGGGCGTGAAGGCGGGCACCGAGGAGCCGATCGAGCGCAGGAGCTCGGACGACGAGCCCTTCGCCGGTCTCGCCTTCAAGATCATGACCGATCCGTTCGTCGGCTCGCTGACCTTCGTGCGCATCTATTCGGGCGTGCTGACCGCGGGTTCGCAGGTCCTGAACACGGTGAAGGACGGGCGCGAGCGCATCGGCCGCATGCTGCAGATGCATGCGAACCATCGCGAAGACATCAAGGAGGCCCGCGCCGGCGACATCGTCGCGCTGGCCGGCCTGAAGGCCACCACCACGGGCGACACCCTGTGCGACCCGAGCGCGCCGGTCGTCCTCGAGCGCATGGAGTTCCCGGAGCCGGTCATCGAGATCGCGGTCGAGCCGAAGACCAAGGGCGACCAGGAGAAGATGGGCACGGCGCTGCAGCGCCTGGCGCAGGAGGATCCGTCCTTCCGCGTCGCCGTCGACCACGAGAGCGGCCAGACGATCATCAAGGGGATGGGCGAACTCCACCTCGAGATCATCGTCGACCGCATGAAGCGCGAGTTCAAGGTCGACGCCAACGTCGGCGCGCCGCAGGTCGCCTACCGCGAGACGATCACCCGCACGGCCGAGATCGACTACACCCACAAGAAGCAGACCGGCGGTTCGGGCCAGTTCGCACGCATCAAGCTGCGCTTCGAGCCGCTGCCCGCCGGCTCGGGCTTCGTCTTCGAGAACGAGACCGTGGGCGGCGTGGTGCCGAAGGAATATGTCCCCGGCGTCCAGAAGGGCCTCAAGTCCTCGACGGACACGGGCGTGCTCGCCGGCTTCCCGATGATCGACTTCAAGGCATCGCTGATCGACGGCGCCTACCACGACGTCGACTCGAGCGTGCTGGCGTTCGAGATCGCCGCCCGTGCCGCCTTCAAGGAAGGCCTGCCGAAGTGCGGTCCGAAGCTGCTCGAGCCGGTGATGCGGGTCGAGGTGGTGACGCCCGAGGACTACATGGGCGACGTCATCGGCGACCTGAACAGCCGCCGCGGCCAGGTGACCGGCATGGACCAGCGCGGCAATGCCCGCGTCGTCCAGGCGATGGTCCCGCTCGCCAACATGTTCGGCTACGTCAACACGCTGCGCTCGATGAGCCAGGGACGGGCCCAGTACACGATGCACTTCGACCATTACGAGCAGGTGCCGCAGGCCGTCGCCGACGAAGTTCGCGCGAAGATGGCGTGACGCCGCCCTGCCACACCCAGCCCAGCCAGAACCCACCAGGAAAGAAAACGGAGCGCGGATCCCATGTCCAAGGCGAAATTTCAGCGGAATAAGCCGCACTGCAACATTGGGACGATTG
>NZ_JAYSFE010000173.1:3764-7434 GCF_041913585.1 Allostella sp. | reverse complement strand
CTGCTGATCTCCCAGCCCGACGCCGGCGAGCAGGCGCTGGAGATCGCCGACACCCTGGTCCGGTCCGGTGCCATCGACGTGCTGGTGGTCGACAGCGTCGCCGCGCTCGTGCCGCGGGCCGAACTCGAGGGCGAGATGGGCGACAGCCATGTCGGCCTGCACGCCCGCCTGATGAGCCAGGCGCTGCGCAAGCTGACCGGCTCGATCGCCAAGTCGCGCTGCCTCGTCATCTTCATCAACCAGATCCGCCTCAAGATCGGCGTCATGTTCGGCAGCCCGGAGACGACGACCGGCGGCAACGCCCTCAAGTTCTACGCCTCGGTCCGCCTCGACATCCGCCGCATCGGCTCGATCAAGGACCGCGACCAGGTCACCGGCAACACCACCCGGGTCAAGGTCGTGAAGAACAAGATGGCGCCGCCCTTCCGCGTCGTCGAGTTCGACATCATGTATGGCGAGGGCGTGTCGAAGACGGGCGAGCTGATCGATCTCGGCGTCCAGGCCGGCGTCGTCGACAAGTCCGGCTCGTGGTTCTCCTACGACGGCCAGCGCATCGGCCAGGGGCGCGAGAACGCCAAATCCTTCCTCCGGGAGAATCCCGCCGTCGCCCAGGCGATCGAGCAGGCGATCCGGCAGAATGCCGGCCTCGTCGCCGACGCCATGATGAGCGGCGCCGGCGCCGGGGAGGCCGACGGCTAGGCCGTCCGGCGCCGCCGCCTGCCGATCGGATCGGCGAGGGCCGGGGCCGGAAAGGCCCCGGCCCTCGCCGTTTTTCGCGTTCTGGACAGGGTTTACGGCGCCCTATAGAAGGTCCGGTCCGACATCGCGCCGCCGCGGATCGTCCGGCGGCGGCAGGAGCGAGAGGCCCCGCATGACTTCGGCGAACGACATCCGCGCGCAGTTCCTCGGCTACTTCGCCAGCGAGGGCCACGAGATCGTCGCCTCGAGCCCGCTCGTGCCGCGCAACGACCCGACGCTGCTCTTCACCAATGCCGGCATGGTGCAGTTCAAGAACGTCTTCACCGGGGCCGAGAAGCGCGACTATGTCCGCGCCGCGACCTCGCAGAAGTGCGTCCGCGCCGGCGGCAAGCACAACGACCTCGAGAACGTCGGCTACACCGCCCGCCACCACACGTTCTTCGAGATGCTGGGGAACTTCTCCTTCGGCGACTATTTCAAGGAACGCGCGATCGAGCTCGCCTGGAACCTGGTGACGCGCGACTTCGGGCTCGACCGCGACCGGCTGCTCGTCACCGTCTATCACGAGGACGACGAGGCGGCCGGCCATTGGAAGCGGATCGCGGGCCTCGACGACCGGCGCATCATCCGCATCGCGACCTCGGACAATTTCTGGGCGATGGGCGATACCGGCCCCTGCGGTCCGTGCTCGGAGATCTTCTACGACCACGGGCCGTCGATCCCGGGCGGTCCGCCGGGCAGCGCGGACGCCGACGGCGACCGCTTCATCGAGATCTGGAACCTCGTCTTCATGCAGTTCGAGCAGGTGGCGCCGGACCAGCGCATCGCGCTGCCGCGCCCCTCGATCGACACCGGCATGGGTCTGGAGCGGCTCGCCGCCGTCCTCCAGGGCAAGCACGACAATTACGACATCGACCTGATGCGGTCCCTGATCCAGGCCTCGGCCGAGGCGACCGGCACCGCGCCCGACGGCCCGCACGCCGTCTCCCACCGCGTCATCGCCGACCATCTGCGTTCGACCAGCTTCCTCATCGCCGACGGCGTGCTGCCGTCGAACGAGGGCCGCGGCTACGTGCTGCGCCGGATCATGCGCCGGGCGATGCGCCATGCCCACATCCTGGGCGCGACCGAGCCCGTGGTGTGGAAGCTGGTGCCGGCGTTGATCCGCCAGATGGGCCAGGCCTATCCGGAACTGGTCCGCGCCGAGGCGCTGGTGACCGAGACGCTGCGCCTGGAGGAGACGCGCTTCAAGCAGACGCTCGACCGTGGCCTCCGCCTCCTCGACGAGGAGGTCGAGCGGCTGCCGGCGGGCAGGGGCCTGCCGGGCGAGGTCGCCTTCAAGCTCTACGACACCTACGGCTTCCCGCTCGACCTGACCCAGGACGTGCTGCGCGGCCGTGGCATCGCCGTCGACACCGCCGGCTTCGACGCGGCGATGGCGCGCCAGCGCGCCGAGGCGCGCGCGGCCTGGGCCGGTTCGGGCGAGGCGGCCGAGGGCCAGATCTGGTTCGACGTCAAGGAGCGGGTGGGGGCGACCGAGTTCCTCGGCTACGACACCGAGGCGGCCGAGGGCAAGGTCGTGGCGCTGCTCGTCGACGGGCGGGAGGTGGCGTCCGCCGATGCCGGCGCGGCCGTCTCGGTCGTCGTCAACCAGACGCCGTTCTACGCCGAGTCCGGTGGCCAGGTGGGCGACACCGGCGCCCTCTTCACCGCCGACGGGACCGAGATCGCGGTCACCGACACGGTCAAGCGGGCGGGGGCCCTCTTCGTCCATCTCGGCACCGTCGCGCGCGGCCGGATCGCGGTCGGCGACGTCGTCGAACTCCGGGTCGACGGCGAGCGCCGGGCGCGGGTGCGCGCCAACCATTCGGCGACCCATCTGCTGCACAAGGCCCTGCGCAGCCGCCTCGGCGAGCACGTCACCCAGAAGGGCTCGCTGGTGGCGCCCGACCGGCTGCGCTTCGACATCAGCCACCCCAAGCCGCTCTCGGCCGAGGATATCCAGGCCGTCGAGTCCGAGGTCAATGCCCGCATCCGCCACAATGCCGACGTCACGACCCGGCTGATGGCACCCGACGAGGCGGTGGCGGCAGGCGCCATGGCGCTCTTCGGCGAGAAGTACGGCGACGAGGTGCGCGTCGTCGCGATGGGCGGGGAGGGCTTCTCGGTCGAACTCTGCGGTGGCACCCACGTCCGCCGTGCCGGCGATATCGGGGTCTTCAAGATCGTCGGCGAGGGCGCGGTCGCGGCCGGCGTCCGCCGCATCGAGGCGGTGACCGGTGCCGGCGCGCTCGCCCATTTCGAGCGCGAGGAGGCGATCCTGCGCGAGGCCGCGGGTGCGCTCAAGGTGACGCCGGCCGAGCTGCCGGCGCGCGTCGTCGGCCTCGTCGAGGAGCGGCGTCGGCTCGAGCGCGAACTCGCCGACGCGCGTCGCCAGCTCGCTTCGGGCGGCGGCGCCGGGGCCGGGCCGGCGGTGAAGGAGGTCGCGGGGGTGCGCTATGCCGGCCGCCGGGTCGACGGGATGCCGGCGCGCGAGCTGAAGGGCCTGGCGGACGAGCTGAAGCGGCAGGTCGGCTCGGGCATCGTCGCGGTCGCCGGCGTCGACGACGGCAAGGTCTCGCTCGTGGTCGGCGTCACCGACGACCTGACGCCGCGCTTCAGCGCCGTCGATCTGGTCCGCGTCGGGGCCGAGGCGCTGGGCGGGAAGGGCGGTGGCGGCCGTCCCGACATGGCCCAGGCCGGCGGCCCCGACCCGGCCCGCGCCGAAGCCGCGCTCGCCGCCGTCGAGGCGGCGCTGTCGGGCCGGGCGGCGGCCTGATACCAAGGCCGCAGTTCAATGACTCATGGCGCCGGCCCGCGTCCGTGCGTCCCTCGACTTCGCTCGGGGTGAGGGAATTAAAAAATAAAAAAAAAGTTTGGTATAACCAGCGCAGGGGGGGGGCCCCAACGGCACGCTGAGGGGCGCCGGGAG
>NZ_JAYSFE010000173.1:0-3754 GCF_041913585.1 Allostella sp. | reverse complement strand
GCCCTCGGCCGCCCCCCCCCCTCCCGCTCCCCCCTAATTGGCTCGGGAGTTTAAAATGCTCACACAAAAAAAACGTCCCTTATCCCGAGCGAAGTCGAGGGACGCAACGGCATCGATGACGGGCTCGTTCCGCATCCACCGGACTTGGTATTGCCGACTTGGTATTGCCGGCCGTACCGCCGCCGCGGTCGCCGGAACGAAAAAGGGGCGGCCCCGTGGGGCCGCCCCTTCGCGTCGGGGCTCGCGTCGCCGGATCAGGCGAGCGCGGCCTTCAGGTTCTGGTCGAGCTTGTCGAGGAACTGGTTGGTGGTCAGCCAGGGCTGGTTCGGGCCGATCAGCAGCGCCAGGTCCTTGGTCATGAAGCCGGCCTCGACGGTGTCGACGCAGACCTTCTCCAGGGTCTCGGCGAAGCGCGCCAGTTCCGGCGTGCCGTCGAACTTGGCGCGGTAGTAGAGGCCGCGGGTCCAGGCGAAGATCGACGCGATCGGGTTGGTCGAGGTCTCCTTGCCCTTCTGGAACTCGCGGTAGTGGCGGGTGACCGTGCCGTGCGCGGCCTCGGCCTCGACGGTCTTGCCGTCCGGCGTCAGCAGCACCGAGGTCATCATGCCGAGCGAGCCGTAGCCCTGCGCCACGACGTCGCTCTGCACATCGCCGTCGTAGTTCTTGCACGCCCAGACGATGCCGCCCGACCACTTCAGCGCGCTCGCCACCATGTCGTCGATCAGGCGGTGCTCGTAGGTCAGCCCGGCGGCCTTGAACTGGGGCGCGAACTCGTGGTCGAACACCTCCTGGAAGATGTCCTTGAAGCGCCCGTCATAGGCCTTGAGGATGGTGTTCTTGGTCGACAGGTAGACGGGATACTTCCGCTCCAGCCCGTAGTTGAAGCAGGTGCGGGCAAAGGCGGCGATCGAATCGTCGAGGTTGTACATCGCCAGGGCGACACCGGCGCCGGGGAACTTGTAGACCTCGAACTCCATCGGCGCGCCGCCGCCCTCGGGCTCGAACTTCACCGTCAGCCGACCCTTGCCGGGGACGACGAAATCGGTCGCGCGGTACTGGTCGCCGAAGGCGTGGCGGCCGATGATGATCGGCTGCGTCCAGTTCGGCACGATGCGCGGCACGTTCTTGCAGATGATCGGCTCGCGGAAGATCGAGCCGTCGAGGATGTTGCGGATCGTGCCGTTCGGCGACTTCCACATCTTCTTCAGGCCGAACTCGGCCACCCGCGCCTCGTCCGGGGTGATGGTCGCGCACTTGACCGCGACGCCGTACTTCTTCGTCGCCTCGGCGGAATCGACCGTGATCTGGTCGTTGGTCTCGTCGCGCTTCTGGATGCCGAGGTCGTAGTACTTCAGGTCGATGTCGAGATAGGGCAGGATCAGCTTGTCCTTGATCATCTGCCAGATGACGCGGGTCATCTCGTCGCCGTCCATCTCGACGACGGGGTTCACGACCTTGATCTTCTTCACGGGGGCGGTCTCCGGGCTCGCAAAAACGGGGCCGGCCCGCCGAGGGGCAGGGCGGGCCGCAGCGGCGGCACGATAGCACCTCGCGACCCGGAGGCAAGGGCCGCGGCGCCGCGCCGCGGTCAGGCCCAGCGGTCGCGGAAGGCGAAGCGCGGCGCCGGTGCCGCCTCGAGCACGGCCAGCAGCCCCTCGACCGTCCCGGCCACGGTGAACAGGTCGCGCAGCGCCGGGGTGCCATAGCCGTGCGCGATGGCGTGGTCGACGAGGCGGAGGAGGGGCTGCCAGTAGCCGCCGACGTCGAGCAGGCCGATCGGCAGTTCGTGCAGCCCGATCTGCCGCCAGGTCGCCATCTCCATGGTTTCGTCGAGGGTGCCGAGCGCGCCCGGCAGCACCGCGACGGCGTCCGCCCGCTCGGCCATGCGGCGCTTGCGCTCGTGCATGTTGGGGACGACGACGAGCTCGGTGACGCCGGTGTGCGCGACCTCGACCGAAAAGACGTTCGCGGGGATGATGCCGACGACGCGACCGCCGGCGGCGAGGCAGGCGTCGGCGAGGATGCCCATCAGGCCGACCCGGCCGCCGCCGAACACCAGTTCGATGCCGCGGTCGGCCAGCGTCTGCCCGAGTTCCGCGGCGGCCGCGGCGTGGCTCGGGTCCGTCCCGGTGCAGGCGCCGCAATAGACTGCAAGCGATCGGATGGCGGCCATGGCTTTCGTCACGGACAAGTGATGCCGGGTCGTCGCACGGGCGGCCCGGAGATTGGATAGGCTGTCGCGGTCGCGCCGCTCGGGCGTGCAAAGGGAGACATAGAAGCATGAGCGTTCTGGGTCGAGGCTCGGTCTTCGCGATCGCGGCGGCCGCTATCCTCGGAGTGGGGGCCGCAGCGGTGGCGCAGCAGCCGGCGGCGGTGATCGAGGCGCGCCAGGCGGCGATGAAGTCGCTGGGCGGCGAGATGAAGGCGATCGGCGACGCCGCCAAGGCCGGATCGATCACCCGGGACGACGCGGTGGCGCGCGCGCGCAAGATCGACGACGTGGCGAAGCGGATCTCGACCCTCTTCCCGGCGGGCTCCGGCCCCGAGGCCGGGGTCAAGACCGCTGCCTTGCCAGCCATCTGGGAGAAGCCCGATGACTTCAAGGCCGCGATCGCCCGGCTCGCCGAAGCGTCGGGCAAGCTGATGGTCGCCGCCGAGACCGGCAACGCCCAGACCATCCTCGCCGCGCAGGGCGACGTCGGCCGCGCATGCATCGCCTGTCATCGCGGCTTCCAGCGCAGCAACTAGCTCGTCGTCAGGATGGAGAGGCCCCAGGGCCACTCCATCCGGCACGATCGGAGTGACGGAATGGCACGGGTGCCGCCCGGCGAGCGGGTGAAGGTCTGGGACGGTGCGGTCCGCCTCGTCCATTGGGGAATTGTCGCCGCCTTCGCAGTGCTGTGGTGGAGCAGCGGTGAACGACGGATGGATATCCATCTGCCCGCTGGCTACGTCATGGCGACGCTGGTGCTGTTCCGCATCGTCTGGGGCATCGTCGGCAGCGACACCGCCCGGTTCTCGCGCTTCGTCCGCGGGCCCGCGGCCGTTCTCGGCTATGCCCGGACCTTCCTCAAGCCGCGCGGCGCGCTCTGGGTCGGCCACAATCCGCTCGGCGCCCTCAGCGTCGTGGCGCTGCTCGGCCTGCTGTTGGCGCAGGTGGCGCTCGGGCTCGTCAGCGTCGACACCGATGCGATCGAGTCCGGACCGCTGGCCCATCTCGTCTCGTTCGAGACCGGGCGGCAGGCGGCGCGGATGCACGGGCTCGTCTTCGACCTCCTGCAGATCGTCGCCGGCCTGCATGTCCTGGCCGTGCTCTACTACCTGATCGTCAAGCGCATCGACCTGATCGGGCCGATGGTCACCGGATTTCGCCGGCTTCCCGCCGGCAACCGCCGCCCGGTGCGCATGGTCAGCCCGTGGATCGCGCTGGCGCTGTTCGTCCTGGTCGCGGCCGCCGTCTGGCTCCTGGTGACGCACCCGCCGCGCTGACCCTACGGGCGGTTGTTGCCGCGGCCGCGGCGCACGTACTACGTTTGCAGCCCATGGGGCCTGCACAATTCGCAAAGATTCTCGGGCTGGTGGCCATTCCGGTGGTCGCCGTCGCCGCCGGATTGTTCCTGTGGCCGGCACCCCGGCCCCAGCCTCCGGCCGAACCGGTCGCCGCCGCGTCGGCGCCGGCGGCGCCCGCGGCCGTGACGCCGGCCCCCGCGACGGCCGCTCCCGACCGGCCCCCGGCCGCGGCCGCGACCTCCGG
>NZ_JAYSFE010000172.1:0-7591 GCF_041913585.1 Allostella sp. | reverse complement strand
ATTTCGATGCCGATCGGCCTTGGCGTGGGCCGGAAACTCTGCCTAGACTTCAATCAGACGCGTAGCCGAACTCAGTCGCAGGGTCGGCCAACGGCCGCGGCCGACAGCGATGTCTCCAATCTGGACGGAGGGGACCACGATGACGCGAACAGCATTCGCCTTGCGACTGGTCGGGGCGCTCGCCGCGGCCGGACTGGCCTGCGGAATCGGAACCGCGGCAGCGCAGGACAAGGCCTGCCCCGCCGCCCCGGCGGGGGCACCCGACGCGACCTTCGTCGCCGCCTATGCGGCGAGCCCGCCTTCCTTCGACGAGACGGCCTTCACGATGGAGGTCGAGAACCTGCTGGCCAACGTCTATAGCGGCGACGTCGTCCAGTACAAGCCGGTCTGGTGGGAGCAGTACGGCGTCTGCGGGGCCGGCACGAACCAGGCCGGCGAGAAGCAGGTGACCGGGCGCTGGGCCGAGAGCTGGCAGGAGAGCCCCGACGGCCTCACCTGGACCTTCAATCTGCGCCGGGGCATCAAGAGCTTCGCCGGCAACGAGATGACCTGCGAGGACCTGCGCTGGAGCTGGGCGCGCGGCTTCGAGATGAAGTCGGTCAAGTACTTCTTCACGAAGGTGATGAACCTCGCCTCGATCGACGGCGTCAGCTGCCCGGAACCGCACAAGCTGCAGTTCCGCATCACCGCCCGCAACCCGCTCTTCCTGCAACTCCTGGCGATGAACTACTACGGCGGCCCCTTCGACTCGACCGAGGCGAAGAAGCGGGCGTCGGCGGCCGACCCGTGGGCCAAGGAGTGGCTGAAGACCAACACCGCCGGCTTCGGCCCCTATCACGTCGAGAAGCACACGCCCGGCGAGGAACTGATCCTGGTCCGCAATCCGCACTTCCAGCCGAAGCCGCAGATCGCGCGCGTCGTCATCAAGATCGTGCCGGATTCGGCAACCCGGCTGGCGCTGCTGAAGCGCGGCTCCGTCGACTACGCCATGCGCCTGCGGCAACGCGAGTACAACGAGGTCGCCAAGGACGGGAACCTCAAGCTCGTCCACCACGCCGCCAACTTCATCCCGTATTTCGGCATGGTGCAGACGAACGAGATCATGGCCAAGCCGGCGGTGCGCCGGGCGCTGGCCTGGGCGGTGCCATACGAGGACATCCATCAGAAGGTCTATGGCGGCCAGGGCGAGATCATCCGCTCGATCACGCCCAAGATCTTCCCCAATCAGACGGATGAGTTCTGGCCCTACCGTACCGACCTCGACAAGGCGAAGAAGCTGCTGGCCGAAGCCGGCTACCCGAACGGGTTCCCCATGACCATCGCCTACGACAAGGCGATCTCGGAGATGGAGGAGACCTGCACGCTGATCCGCAGCAACTTCGAGAAGATCGGCATCAAGGTCCAGCTCCAGGGGCTGCCGTCGGCGGTCTATTCCGACAGCAAGTTCCAGCGCAAGCAGATGGCGCATTGCGACAACTTCCAGTGGCCGTGGATCGCCGATACCGGCTACACGGCCTGGGTCTACCTGTCGCATCCGAAGGACAACGTGATGAACGCGGTCCTGCATGACGCGCCCGAGCTCAACAAGCTGACCGAGCTCATGTTCACGACGCCGTACGGCCCGGAGCGGACCCAGATGGATCGCAAGATCCAGCAACTGGTGGCCGAGGAGGTGCCCTGGATCTTCCTCGTCAATCCGGGCTGGCGCGAGGCCATGAAGAAGGGTTGGGACGGGGCCACCTGGTATCCCGACAACAACGTCCACTTCGAACGTCTCTTCAAGACGCAGTGACAACGGGGCGGTCCGGCAGCTGATTGCCGGACCGCATTCCGATCGTCGCGGAACCTCCAGCGGTGCGCTTCCTCCGATATGCGGGCCGACGGCTCCTGGTGCTGCCGCTCCAGCTCCTGGTCGTCTCGCTCATCGTCTTCTTCCTCGTCCGGCAGCTTCCGGGCGACCCGACCTATCTCTATGCCGGCCCCTATGCGACGACCGAGCGGGTCGAGGAGGTGCGCCGCCAGCTCGGCCTCGACCAGCCGGTCTGGGTCCAGTACGCGCGCTATGTCGAGCGCGTCGCGGCCGGTGACTTCGGCACCTCGATGCGCACCGCCCAGCCGGTGATGCAGGATATCCGCCAGCGCTTCCCGGCGACGCTGGAACTGATCCTCTATGCCGTCCTCTTCAGCGTCGTCATCGCCGTGCCGCTCGGCGTCTACACGGCGATCCGCAGTCGCGGCGTGCTCGGGCGCGCCGTCTTCGTCTACGGCATGATGGCGGGCTCGCTGCCGGACTTCTGGTTCGCGCTGCTGGCGATCTTCGTCTTCTTCTACAAGCTGGCCTGGCTGCCGGGACCGATCGGGCGGATCGACCTGATGGTGTCGAAGCCGACCGACATCACCGGCATGTACACGGTGGATTCTCTGCTGACGGCCAACTGGGAGGCGCTGGCCTCGGCCAGTGCGCAGCTCGTGCTCCCGGTCGGCGTGCTGACGCTGGTCTACATGCCGCTGGTGCTCAAGAACGCCCAGTCGGCCATGCAGGAGATGCTGGGCTCGGAGTTCGTGACCTACGCCCGGGCAGCCGGGTTGCCGCGGCGGATGCAGTGGCGCTACGCGCTGTTGAACGCGTTGCCGCCGATCATCACGGTGACCGGCATCCTCACCTGGTTCCTGCTCGGCGGCGCGGTCCTGGTCGAGACGGTGTTCGCCTGGGGCGGCCTCGGCCAGTACGCCGTCCAGTCCGTCGTGAACTCCGACTATGCGGCGCTGCAGGCGGTCGTGCTGCTCTCGGCGGTGTTCACCATGCTCGTCTTCCTGCTCGTCGACCTCGCCTACTTCGTCATCGACCCGCGGATCAAATGACCGCGCCGGCCCCCGCCCAGCTGCAGATCGTCGCGGGGGGCGCGGCGCGCCGCCGCGCCGTTCGCGACTTCCTGCGGTTCACGCGCCGGCGACCTGCGTTCCAGCTCGGCCTCGTCATCGTCGCCGTCAGCCTGTTCCTCGCCGTCTTCGGCCCGACGATCGCACCCTACCCGCCGGAGACGGCGCTGCCCGGGGAGACGCTTCAGCCCCCGTCCGCGGCCCATCCGCTGGGCACCGACGTGTCGAACATGGACATCCTGAGCCGCGTCATCTCGGCGCCGCGCATCGACCTCACGATCGCGCTGGTGTCGACGGCGATCGCGTTCGTCGGCGGCGTCCTGCTCGGCGTCGTGTCGGGCTTCTTCGGGGCCAATCGCGGCGTACCGCGCATGGTGAGCGAGGGCATCATGCGCACGGCCGACATCATCCAGGCCTTTCCGGTCTTCATCTTCGCGCTCGCCCTGGTCGGTTTCCGCGGGCCCGGCATGGAGAACGTCATCGCGGCGCTCGCCTTTCTCAACATTCCCTATTTCCTGCGCATCACCCGCGGCGCGGTGCTGCAGGTGCGCGAGCGTCCCTTCGTCGAGGCACAGCGCTGCGCGGGCGCGTCCGAACTCCGCATCGCCTTCGTCCATGTGATGCCGAACGCGCTGACGGCGCCGATCGCCAACATCTCGCCGACCATCGGCTTCTCGATCCTGCTCACGTCCGGCCTCAGCTTCGTCGGCGCCGGCGTGCCGGTGCCGACGCCCGAATGGGGTTCGATGATCGCCATCGGCGCGCCCAATATGATGACCGGGCAATGGTGGACGGCGCTCTTCCCCGGCATGGCGCTCGGCATCACCATCCTCGGCTACGCGCTGGTCGGCGACGGGCTGCGCGAATATCTCGATCCGGTGCGCAAGCGATGACGGACGAGCTGCTGCGCGTCGAGGCGCTGTCGATCGTCGGCGAGACGGATGCCGGCGCGGTGCCGGTGGTCCAGGAGCTGGCGCTCGCCGTCGGGGCCGGGGAGACGGTCGGGCTCGTCGGCGAATCCGGATCGGGAAAGACGGTGCTCGCGCGCGCGATCCTCGGCCTGGTCGATCCCCCGCTGCGCCGGACCGCCGGGCGCATCGTCTTCGGCGGCCAGGACCTCGCGACGTTCGACGAGGAGGGACTCCGCCGGCTGCGCGGCCGCGACATCGCGCTGACGACGCCGGAGCCGCGCAAGCATCTCAATCCCCTGATGACCGTCGGAGCGCAGATCGCCAACGTCGTCATGGCCCATTCCGACGCCAGCCGGGCCCGCGCGATGGAGCGCACGGTCGAACTGCTGCGAGACGTCGGCATTCCCGATCCCGCGCTCCGCGTCGCGGCCTATCCGCACGAACTGTCGGGCGGCATGTGCCAGCGGGTCATCATCGCCATGGCGCTTGCCCACCGCACCCGCCTGCTGATCGCGGACGAGCCGACCGCCGGCCTCGACGTGACCATCTCGCGCCAGATCCTCGACCAGATCGACGAACTCGTGCGGCAGCACGGCACGTCGCTGCTGCTGGTGTCGCGCGACCTCGGCGTGGTCGCGCACTATTGCCGCCGCATCGCCGTGATGTATGCGGGGCGAATCGTCGAGGTGGCCGAGGTCGAGGCGTTCTTCGACGGTCCGGCACATCCCTACAGCCGGCAACTGCTGCGCGCTGCCACCGCCGCCCGTGATGCGGCCCGGGGCGCGGCGCGGGCGACCCGGCTGCTGCCGCCGGCGCCGTCCGGCTGCGCCTACGCGTCGCGCTGCCCGATCGTCGAGGACGCCTGCCGGGCGGCGGTTCCGGAGCTCTCGGCGGCAGCACCGGACCGGCTCGCGCGCTGCCGCCGCTCGGCCGCCCTGCTGGCCGGGGAGATTGCGGCATGACCGGGGCCGGCGATCCGTTGATCGAGGTCGAGGGCCTCGTGAAGTGGTTCCCGATCGACCGCAGCCGCAAGGTCCAGGCGATCAACGGCGTGTCCTTCCACATTCGCCGCGGCGAGTCCCTGGCGCTGGTCGGGGAGTCGGGGTCCGGCAAGACGACGACCGGCCGCTGCCTCGTCCGCCTGCTGGAGCCGACGGCCGGCAGCGTCCGCTTCGCCGGCCAGGACGTCACGGCGATGGACCTGCGGTCGTTTCGCCGGCTTCGACCGCGCATCCAGATGGTGTTCCAGGAGCCCTACGACTCGCTGAGCCCGCGGATGCGGATCGGCCGCCAGATCGCGGAACCGCTGCGCATGGTGCCGGACCTGTCGGCGGCCGAGCGCGACCGGCGCGTCGTCGAGGCGCTCGACATGGTGCGGCTCGGCCCATCCGCGCTCGAGCGCTACCCGCACCAGTTCTCGGCCGGCGAGCAGCAGCGGATCGGCATCGCCCGCGCGCTGGTGACGGGGCCGGACCTCGTCGTCCTCGACGAGCCGACGAGCGCCCTGGACGTCTCGGTACGGGCGGAGATCCTCGACCTGCTCTCCGACCTCCAGTCGCGGCTCGGTCTCGCCTACCTGTTCATCTCGCACGACCTGACGGCCGTCCGCCGCGTCTCGGACCGGGTGGCGATCATGTATCTCGGCAAGATCGTCGAGACCGGCGAGACCGAGAGCATCTTCGCCGCGCCGCTGCACCCCTACAGCCGGGCCCTGCTGTCGTCGGTGCTCTATCCCGACCCGCGGCAGAAGCCGCCGCGGTTCCTGCTGTCGGGCGAGATCCCGAGCCCGATCGACCTGCCGTCCGGTTGTCATCTTCGCCAGCGCTGTCCCTGGGCCGAGGCGCGCTGCGCCGACTATCCGCCGATGGAGCGGCGCGGGCCGGGCCGCGAGGTGGCCTGCTGGCGGGCCGCCGAGATGGCGGATGCGCACTAGGGAGGACGAGGATCATGACCGACGAGACGACCCTGCCGCACGATGCCGCCCTCGCCGTCGCACGCTGGGCGAGGCTGCCCTGCGACGCGGCGCGCGCCCGCCGGCTCCACCGGCTCCTCGTCGCCCAGAAGGTGCGGATGGCGCGCATCTATGCCGAGGACGTGAGCGGGCTGGAGTTCGACTTCCTGGCGCCGCGGGAGGGCTGAGGCGATGCGCGAGGAGGAACTCGACCGGCTGACCATCGCCGGCGCGGGCCGGGCGATCCGGGCCGGAACCCTGTCGCCCGTGGCCCTGACCGAGGCGACGCTGTCGCGCATCGAACGGCTGCAGCCGCGGCTCGGCGCCTTCATCACCGTGACCGCCGATCTCGCCCGCCGGCAGGCCCTGGACGCCGAGGCGGAGATCGCGGCCGGCCGCTGGCGCGGGCCGCTGCATGGCGTCCCGATCAGCCTCAAGGATCTCTATTGCACCCGGGGCGTGCGCACGACCGCCGGCTCGACGATCCTTGCCGATCATGTCCCCGACTTCGACGCTCCGGCGGCCGCGCGCCTGCGGGACGCCGGGACGGTCCTGGTCGGCAAGACCAACATGCACGAATGGGCCTGCGGCGTGACGAACGACAACCCGTTCTTCGGTCGCTGTCACAACCCATGGAGGCACGGCCACATCCCTGGTGGCTCCTCGGGCGGGTCGGCCGCCGCCGTCGCGACGCGTCAGGGGCTGGCCAGCCTCGGCAGCGACACCGGCGGCTCGATCCGCATCCCGGCCCACATGTGCGGCCTCGTCGGACACAAGCCGACCTACGGACTGGTGCCGCGGTTCGGAGTCTTTCCCGAGAGCTGGTCGTTCGACCATGCCGGGCCGATCGCGCTCACCGCCGAGGACGCGGCCATCGTGCTGGATGCGATCGCGGGGCCCGATCCGCGCGATCCGTCGTGCCTGACCGGCCGGCCGCCGCGGACCAGGCGCACGATCGGCCGCGGCGTCCGGGGGGTGAAGGTCGGCGTCCCGACGGACGTCTATTTCGACGAGTGCCATCCCGAGGTGGCGGCCGCGGTCCGCGCCGCGATCGACGTCTTCGCCCGGCTCGGCGCCGAACCGGTCGAGGTTTCCATCCCGGAGGCCCGGCACGGGCTCGACCTCTGCCTCGTCATCGCCTGGGCGGAGGCGGCCCACTTCCACCGCCGCTGGCTGCAGGAGCGGCCCGGCGACTACGGTCCCGACCTCGTCGACCATCTCGCGTCGGCCTCGGCCTACACCGCGGTCGACTATCTCCAGGCGCAGCAGGTGCGGGCCCGGGTGCGGCGGGCCTACCGCCGCCTGTTCGAGACGGTCGACCTCCTGCTGTCGCCGACCGCGCCGCTGCCGGCGACCCCGCACGGCGTCGAGGCGGTCGAGATCGACGGCAAGCCGGCCTCGGTCCTCGGACTGGCAGCCGGCCTGACGGCAGTCGCCAACGCAACCGGCGAGCCCGCCTGCTCGGTGCCCTGCGGCTTCACGTCCGACGGGCTGCCGATCGGGCTGATGATCCACGGGCCGCATCTGGCCGACCCGCTAGTCCTGCGCGCGGCCCATGCCTATGAGCGCAGCCAGAACTGGCGTCGTCGTCGTCCGCCCGTGTCGTAGACGCAGCGGCGCCCGCGCCGGCCATGACAAGTCCGGCTGGCCATGGCAGGCAGGCCCGTTCTCGCAGGCCGACGGATGTGAAATCGCTGCGACCGGGCGCCCCGCAGTATCGCCGGGTCGGCGCCCAACTGTTCGGCGACTCGACCCGCACTCTTCCGGCACCCGAGGAACTGGTGCCCAGCCTTGTACGGGAGTGGTGTCCCCGGCGGGATTCGAACCCACGGCCCCAGGATTAGGAATC
>NZ_JAYSFE010000171.1:0-7670 GCF_041913585.1 Allostella sp. | reverse complement strand
ACCTTCTTCACCGTCGCCGCGCACTGCTGCATCAGCACCTTGCCGATCTCGGTCGAGCCGGTGAAGGAGAGCTTGCGGACGATCGGGTTGCCCGTCATCTCGCCGCCCACCTCCCTGGCGCCGCCGGTGACGACGTTGAGGATGCCCTTGGGGATGCCGGCGCGCTCGCCCAGCTCGCACAGCGCCAGCGCCGAATAGGGGGTGGCGCTGGCGGGCTTGATGACGACCGGGCAGCCGGCGGCCAGCGCCGGGCCGGCCTTGCGGGTGATCATCGCCGCCGGGAAGTTCCACGGCGTGATGCAGGCGACGACCCCGATCGGCTCCTTGAGGACGACGATGCGCTTGTCGGCCTGGTGCTGCGGGATGGTGTCGCCGTAGATGCGCTTGCCCTCCTCGGCGAACCACTCGATGAAGGAGGCGGCATAGGCGACCTCGCCCTTGGCCTCGGGCAGGGGCTTGCCCTGCTCGGTCGTCATGATGGCGCCGAGGTCGTCCTGGTTCGCCATCATCAGGTCGAACCACTTGCGCAGGATGGCCGAGCGCTCCTTGGCGGTCTTCGCCCGCCACGCCGGCCAGGCGGCGTTGGCCGCCTCGATGGCACGCCGCGTCTCGGCCGCGCCCATCTTCGGCACGGTGCCGATCACCTTGCCGTTGGCGGGATTGGTGACCTCGATGGTGGCGCCGCCGTCGGCATCCACCCAGGCGCCGTCGACATAGCACTGCTGGCGGAACAGCGAGGGGTCCTTGAGCTGCATGGTATCCTCCGCGTCGCGGGAACGGTCTCGGGTCCGGGCCGGCACTCTAGTCGCGCCGGCCCATCCGGGTCACGGCCGGAATGGGAGCCCGGCTATTCGACGACCACGCTCTTCGCCAGGTTGCGCGGCTGGTCGACGTCGGTGCCCTTCAGCACGGCCACATGGTAGGCGAGGAGCTGGACCGGAAGGGCATAGAGCACCGGCGCGGCGAAGGGATGGATCGCCGGCATCGCGAACGCCGCCTCCAGGCGGCCCTCGAAACGGGCGATCCCCGCCGCGTCGGACAGCATGACGACCCGGCCGCCGCGCGCCAGCGTCTCCTGGATGTTGGAGGCGGTCTTCTCGAAGAGTTCGTCCGGCGGCGCCACCACGACGATCGGCACCGTGTCGTCGATGAGGGCGATCGGCCCGTGCTTCATCTCGCCGGCGGCATAGCCCTCGGCATGGATGTAGGACAGTTCCTTCAGCTTGAGCGCGCCTTCCATGGCGATCGGATAGGCGGTGCCGCGGCCGAGATAGAGCACGTCGCGCGCCCGGACGATGCGCCCCGCCACTTCGACCAGCGCCGCCTCGCCGGCCAGCACGGCGGCGGCTGCCCCCGGCAGGTCGGCCAGCGCCAGCGCCAGTTCGGCCTCGTGCCGCGCGTCGAGCCGGCCCCGGGCGCGGGCCAGCGCGAGGGTGAAGGCGGCCAGCACCATGAGCTGGGTGGTGAAGGCCTTGGTCGAGGCGACGCCGATCTCGGGTCCGGCCACGGTCGGCAGCACGGCGTCGGCCTCGCGCGCCATGGTGCTCTCGGGCACGTTGACGATGGCGACGATCTTCTGGTGCTGCTGGCGGGCGTAGCGCAGCGCCGCCAGGGTGTCGATCGTCTCGCCCGACTGCGAGATGAAGAGCGCCAGCCCGCCCGCCGGCATGTCGGCCGCGCGATAGCGGAACTCGGACGCGATGTCGATCTCGACCGGCACCCGGGCGACGCGCTCGATCCAGTATTTCGCCACCAGCCCGGCATAGAAGGAGGTCCCGCAGGCGACGATCGTCACCTTCGGCACCTCGGCCAGATCGAACGGCAGGCCCGGCAGGTGGATGGTGCGCGTCGCCGGGTTCATCAGCGCCTGCAGGGTGTCGCCCATCACGCCCGGCTGCTCGAAGATCTCCTTGTGCATGAAGTGCGGATGGTTGCCCTTGCCGATGAAGGCACCCGACACCGCCGTCTCGCGGATCGCGCGCTCGATCGGACGGTCCTCGGCGTCGAAGACCTGGGCGCCCGAGCGGCGGACGACCACCCAGTCGCCCTCCTCGAGATAGGCGATGCGCCGGGTCAGGGGCGCCAGGGCGAGCGCGTCCGAGCCGAGGAACATCTCGCCGTCGCCGTAGCCGACGGCGAGCGCGCTGCCGCGCCGGGCGCCGATCATCAGGTCGTGGTGGCCGGCGAAGATCATGGCGAAGGCGAAGGCCCCGTGCAGGCGCTTCAGGGTCGCCGCCACCGCCTGCTCCGGCGACAGGCCGGCATCGAGATGGTGGGTGACGAGGTGGGCGACCGTCTCGGTGTCGGTCTCGCTCTCGAAGGCATGGCCCAGCGCCCGCAGCTCGTCGCGGAGCTCGGCGAAGTTCTCGATGATGCCGTTGTGGACCAGCGCCACGCGGTGGGTGGCGTGCGGGTGGGCGTTGGCTTCGTTGGGAATCCCGTGCGTCGCCCAGCGCGTGTGGCCGATGCCGACGATGCCGTCGAGCGGCCGGTCGGCGAGCACCGCCGCCAGCCGGTCGATCTTGCCCTCGGCCCGGCGGCGCTCGATGTGGCCGTCGACCAGGGTCGCCATGCCGGCGCTGTCGTAGCCGCGATATTCCAGCCGCTTAAGCCCCTCCAGCAGGAGGTTCGCGACCGGCTTGGTGCCGAGAATGCCGATGATGCCGCACATGGTCCTATGCCTTCCCCCCCTCGCGCCGGGCGCGGCGCAGCGCCCGGTAGGCCGGGGCCTGCCCGGTCCTGGTCGTCTGCCGGGCCCGGGCGATGGCGATCGCATCGTCGGGCACCGGCTCGGTGACGACGCTGCCGGCACCGACGATCGCCCCCGCGCCCACCGTCACCGGCGCCACCAGCGCGGTGTTGGAGCCGATGAAGGCCCCGGCGCCGATGTCGGTGCGGTACTTGGCGAACCCGTCATAGTTGCAGGTGATGGTGCCGGCGCCGATGTTGGCGCCGGCGCCGACGCTGGCGTCGCCGATATAGGCGAGGTGGTTGGCCTTGGCGCCCGCACCCAGCGTCGCCGCCTTGATCTCGACGAAGTTGCCGACATGGGCGCCTTCGCCGAGTTCCGCCCCGGGTCGCAACCGGGCAAAGGGGCCGACCAGGGCCCCCGCCCCCACCGTCGCCTGCTCGAGATGGCTGAAGGAGCGGATCTCCGCCCCGTCCGCGACCGTGACCCCGGGCCCGAAGACGACATGGGGATGGACGGTGACGTCGCGGCCGAGGCGCGTGTCGGCGGCGAGGAACACGGTCTCGGGCGCGATCAGCGTCGCCCCCTCCGCCATCGCCCGCCGGCGCAGCCGCTCCTGCATCGCCGCCTCCGCCCGCGCCAGGTCGAGGCGGGTGTTGACGCCCATCAGTTCGGCTTCGGGCGCCTCGGCGAAGCGGCAGGGGAGCCCCAGCCCGCGGGCGACCGCGACGAGGTCGGTCAGGTAGTACTCGCCCTTGGCGTTGTCGCAGCCGACGCGGTCGAGCAGGTCGAGGGCGCGGGCGCCGTCGATCGCCATCAGCCCGGCGTTGCAGAGGCCGATCCGGCGCTCCGCCTCGGTCGCGTCCCGGGCCTCGACGATTCGCTCCAGTCCGCCCGCCGCGTCGAGCACGAAGCGGCCATAGGGCGAGGGATCGGCCGGACGGAACCCCAGGACCGCGACCGCCGCCCCGCGACGGCGCTCGGCGAGCAGCCCGGCGATCGTCCCCGGGGAGACGAGCGGCGTGTCGCCGAAGACGACGAGCAGGTCGTCCGCGCCGGCCGCGATCTCCGCCCGGGCCGCGAGCACGGCGTGGGCGGTACCGCGCCGTTCCGACTGCACCGCGGTCGGATGCGGCGCCACCCAGCGCGCCAGCCGCTCCATGCCGGGGCCGATCACGACCGCGACCCGGCCGATCCCGGCGCCGGCCACGGCGTCGAGGACGTGACCGACCATCGGCCGGCCGGCGACCGGGTGCATCACCTTGGGCAGGCTCGACTTCATGCGCGTGCCTTCGCCCGCGGCGAGGACGACGGCGAGGGTGGCGTCCGCGCAGCGGATGTCGGTTGTGGTCATCGGCATCCCGACCGGCTAAGAATCCCAGCACCTCCCGACGGCTGGCAGGAGAATGCGCCCGAGGGGTCGGATATCCGTCCGGCCGCCGCAGGGTCAAGCCGGCCGACCCTCAAAGATTGTGACCTTCGATGACGCCGAGACGGTTTCCCGCGATCGTGTTCGACTTCGACGGCACGCTGGTCGACAGCGCCGACGACCTGCGCACCGCCCTCAACCGCCTGCTGGCGGAGGCGGGCCTGCCGCCCCATCCCATCGCCGCCGTGCGGCGGATGATCGGCGACGGCGTCGCCAAGCTGGTCGAGCGCGGCTTTGCCGCGGCCGGACGCCCCGTCGCGGCGGACGAACTCGCCGCGCAGACCCGCCACTTCCTGGCGATCTACGAGCCGATCTCGGCCGACAGCACGCGGCCCTACCCGGGCGTGCCCGAGACGCTGGCGGCGCTGGTCGGGGCCGGGCACCGGCTCGGCCTCTGCACCAACAAGCCGGAGCGGGCGAGCCGCCTGATGCTGGCCAGACTCGGCCTCGACCGGTTCCTCTCCTCGGTCGTCGGCGGCGACACGCTGCCGGTCAAGAAGCCGGACCCGGCGCCGCTGCTGGCGGCGATCGCCGGGCTCGGCCTCTCGCCCTCGGCGGCGCTGATGGTCGGCGACAACGAGCATGACGTCGCCACCGCCCGGGCGGCCGGCGTGCCGGTCGTCGCCGTCTCCTGGGGCTATTCGCGCGTCCCGCTCGCCGAGCTGCACGCCGACGCGACGATCGACGATTTCGCCGAACTGCCGGCGGCGATCGCCCGCCTCGCCGCCTGAGCCGGCTCAGCGCGGCGGCAGGGTTGGACCGGGCGGCCGCGCCCGGGCGACCTGCGGCGCGTCGACGGGCGGCGGCAGCGGCCTTCCGTCGACGCTGACGGCCGTGAGTTCGGCACGCGCCACCCCGATCGGCGTCGCGAGATCGAGGCGCACCGGCACCGCCGGCAGGTCGTCGCGCAGCACCGCGACCGAGATCGCGGCGGCCCGTGCCTCGTCGCCGTCGTCCCAGGGCGACAGCGTCTTCAGGAACCCGGCCAGCCGACGCATCGTCGCCTGGCAGCGCCGCACGGCCGAAACCGTCATGGCGCTGGCGCGATCGGCGCCACCGTCGGCGAAGACGAGGTCGTAGCGCCGGCGGCCGTCATAGACGGGCACGGCCCCGTCGCAGCGCCCGGACCGGTCCATGCGGCGGGTGACGGCGAGCACGGCCGTCAGGATGTCGACCGACCCGCGCGTCAGGTCCGCCGGCACCGGGTCCCGTCCCGCCTCCGTCGGCGGATCGGCGCTCGCGACGACGACGCCGTCCGCGGCATAGTCCAGCGTCGCGGTCCGGATCGTGCCGCCGGCGTCGCTGACGGCACGGTACTGCGCCGGCCGCAGGATCCCGTCCTCGACCCGGCCCTCGGCGATGCCGCGGTGCCGCCAGGAATAGAAGAAGCCGACCATGCCGCGCGTCTCCATGTCGGCGACGATGCGGTAGCGGTCGGCCGAGACCTGGATGTCGAGCCGCAGCGACAGCGCCGGGACGCCCGCCGCGTAGACGTCGTAGCGGAGTTCGACGGGCGGCATCGCCGCCGCGGCGGCGTTCGGGACCAGCACCACGGACGCCACCCGGAACCAGCCCAGTCCCTGGATTCGCCGCATCGCCCCACCCTCCGGTCCGGTGGTTGACTTGCTCGGACCGGCGCCACTATAAGCCATCCGCCGGGCGGGCGCGTAGCTCAGTGGGAGAGCACCGTGTTCACACCGCGGGGGTCGTAGGTTCAATCCCTACCGCGCCCACCATCCTCCCTCCCGGCCACCTTCCTCCCCGCCGCCCGCGCTCGGGACGCCGCCATGGACCTCTCGATCGCGCTGCAGGCGGCCCTTCTCGGACTGCTCGAAGGGCTGACGGAGTTCATCCCCGTCTCCTCCACCGGGCACCTGCTCCTTGCCATCGACCTGATCGGCTTCCGCGGCCCGCCCGGCAAGGTGTTCGAGATCGCGATCCAGCTCGGCGCCATCCTCGCCGTCTGCTGGCTCTACCGCGAGCGCCTGTTCGGCAGCCTGGTGCGGCTCGGCCACGATCCGGCGGCGCAGCGCTTCTACGGCAACCTCTTCTTCGGCGTCGTCCCGGCGCTGGTGGTCGGCGTCGCCGCGCACCGGTTCATCAAGGAAGTGCTGTTCTCGCCCTGGGTCGTCTCGGTCGCCCTCATCCTGGGCGGCGTCGCCATCCTGGTGATCGAGCGGCTGAAGCCGGCCCCGTCCGTGGCGACCGTCGACGACGTGCGCTTCCGCCTCGCCCTCAAGATCGGCCTCTGCCAGACGGTGGCGATGATCCCGGGCGTGTCGCGCTCCGGCGCGACCATCCTCGGCGGCGTCCTGCTCGGCCTCGATCGGCGGGCGGCGACGGAGTTCTCCTTCCACCTCGCGGTGCCGACCATGGCGGCCGCGACCGCCTACGACATCTTCAAGAACTGGCACTCGCTCGACGGCTCCGGCGCCGCGGTGATCGCGGTCGGCTTCCTCTCGGCCTTCCTCGCCGCGCTGGTCGTGGTGCGGGCGGTGGTCGGCTTCGTCGCCCGGCACGGCTTCGTGCCCTTCGCCTGGTACCGCATCGCCGTCGGCACGGCGATGCTGGCGATCCTGGTGCTGCGCTGAAGGCGCCTCAGCGCAGATAGAAGCTGATCGGCACCACGATCTCGAGCTGCTCGCCGTCGACGTCCGCCGGCAGCGCCGGCAGCGGCGAGGCGCGCTGCAGCAGCTCCTCGACCTCGCGGTCGAGCAGCGAATGGCCGGAACTGCCGACGATGCGGTAGCCCAGCACCGCGCCGTTGCGCGCGATGGTGAAGCGCACCGTCGTCGTGCCCTCCATCCGGCGCCGCTGGGCGGCCGGCGGATAGGTCTTGTAGCGCTCGAGCTGGGCGCGCAGTGCCGCCAGATAGGACTGCGACGGGCCCGACGGCCGGGCCGGGCGCGGCGCCGGCGCCGAGAGCATCGCGGTCTGCGTCACCGGCGCCGGGCTGGGTGGCGCGGGCGGCGCGTCGGCGACGGGCGCCGGCACGGCCGGAGCGGGCGCGGGCGCGGGCGGCACCTTGGCGGCGACCGGGGTCGGCTGGCGCGGCCGCGGCGGGATCGGCCGCGGCGGCTTCGGCGCCGGCGGCACCACGTCGCGGGCCACCGTCTCGACCCGCTCCTCGACCGGCCTGGTCTCCGCCGGTTCGATCGCCGCCACCTGCTCGACCGGCGTCTCGAGCGGGATCTCCTCGGCCTTGGCCGTCTTCACCTCCGCGGGCGGCGGCGGCGGTGGCGTCGCCGCCGTGTCGACGGGCGGCACCGTCTCGACCGGCACCGCCTGGGCCGCCTCGACCGGAGCCGGCGTCGCCGTCTCGACCGGCGTTGCGGTCTGGGCGGCGTCCGGCTGTACCGCCGCAGTCTCCTCGGCCTTCATGGAGAGCGCGTCCATGCTGGTCGGAACCGCGGCCATGACGATCTCGACCGGCTTCGGCGGCGGCTCCGGCTGCATCGTCTCGTAGGCGATCAGGCCACCCAGGACCGCGGCGTGGCCGACGAAGGACGCCGCGATCGGCCAGCGCAGGAACCGTCCCGACACCCGGACCCG
>NZ_JAYSFE010000170.1:0-7720 GCF_041913585.1 Allostella sp. | reverse complement strand
CCTGCGGCGTGAACCAGCGCAGCCGGTAGCCGTCGCCCTCCGGCACGAAGAACGCCGTCTCCGAGAGGTTGTTCTCGGCCGCGATGAACTGCATGTGCCGGTCGGACAGCCAGGCTTCGAGCGGACACACGGCCGCCGGATTGCCGTCGAAGATCCGGTCAGTGAAGGCATCGACCTGATAGATCGGCACGATCATCGAACGCTTTCCGTCGCCCATTTCGGTCAGCCTCGCACACGCGGACCTAGCGCCGCCAGTGGAGCTTGCCGAGCTCGCGCGACACGTCGTCCGGGGTCATGCCCATGTCGCGCAGCATGCGCGGATCCATCGCCGCCAGCTGCTGGCGCTCGCGCGCATGATCCTGCCAGCGCAGTACGGCCGAGCCGAGCCGGAGCAGCAGCGAGGGCCGCCGCTGCGCGGCGGGAGCGGACAGGATGGGCCGGGACAGGCCGGGATTGTCGGCAGACATTGTTCCATTCCCTGACTGAATCACCGATACAATCGGCGATCACAACAAAGCATTGACCCGACAAGTCATGTCAATATATCCATTGTCTCCATGACAATTTGGCTGCCCCATCTCGCCGACCGCCCCGGCCCGAAGTACCGGGCGATCGCCGACGCGCTCGCCGAGGACATCCGGCGCGGCGCCATGCGTCCCGGCACGCGCCTGCCGACCCACCGCGATCTGGCATGGCGCCTGGGGCTCACCGTCGGCACCGTGACCCGTGCCTATGCCGAGGCCGAGCGGCGCGGCCTGATCGCCGGGGAGGTCGGTCGCGGCACCTATGTCCGCGGCGCCGCCCCGGCGGACGTCGCCATCTCCTACTCGGCCGCCGACGTCGCCACGCAGCCGGCGCTCATCGACCTCAGCCTCAATTTTCCGGTCATTCCGGGGCACGAGGCCGACCTCGCCGCGGCGCTGCGCCACCTCGCCGGACGCGGCGACCTCGCGGCGCTGCTGCCCTACCATCCGCATGCCGGGCGGGCCGCCGACCGCGCCGCCGGCGCCGCCTGGATCGGGCGCAGCGGCCTTCCCGTCCGGCTCGAGGAGGTCGCGGTGACGGCGGGCGGCCAGCATGGCATCGTCGCCTGCCTCGCGGCCGTCGCCGCGTCCGGCGACACGGTGCTGGTCGAGAACCTGACCTACCCCGGCGTCAAGGCGGCCGCGGCGCTCCTCGGTCTCAAGCTGGTCGGCGTCGCGATCGACGAGCAGGGGCTCGTGCCCGATGCGCTGGCCGCCGCCCTGCGTGCAACCGGCGCCAAGGCCGTCTACTGCATGCCGACCCTGCACAACCCGACGGCCGTGGTGATGCCCGCGGCGCGGCGGCAGGCGGTGGCCGAGGTCGCGGCCCGGCATCAGGTTCCGATCATCGAGGACGACTGCTACGGCTTCCTCGTGCCCGACGCCCCGCCGGCCATCGCCGCGCTCGGCATCGCCGAGGGCCTGTTCCTGACCAGCCTGTCGAAGAGCATCGCGGCCGGCCAGCGCATCGGCTACGTCACCGCCCGGCCGGGGCGGCTGGAACGGGTGACACAGGCGATCCGCGCCACCTCGTGGATGGCGAGCCCGATTGCTGCCGCCATCGCCACCGGCTGGATCGGCGACGGCACCGCCGAGCGCATGGTGCGCGAGCGCCGGGCCGAGGCCGCTGCCCGGCAGGCGATGGTCGAAGCGGCGCTGCCCGGAGCGCGGGCGCCCGGTGGCGCCGTCAGCTATCACGCCTGGCTGCGCCTGCCGGACGGGTGGCGGGCGGACGAGTTCGTCGCCGAGGCCCGGCGCCGCGGCGTCGCGGTCACGCCGCCGACGGCCTTCGCGGTCAGCCGGCAGGCCGCGCCCGACGCCGTCCGGATCTGCTATGGCGCCGCCGCCGGCCGCGAAGAACTGGCGCGCGGCCTGGAGATCCTCGACGGGCTGCTGGCGGAGAACCCGGCGCTGGCGGATTCGGTCGTCTAGCTCAGTCCCACTGGATCATGTTGCCGGGAACGAGGCTGCCCCGCCGCACCACCTGGCAGGCGCCACTCGCACTCACGGTCCAGGGATTCTCGATCTCGACGCGGGAGAAGGCCGGCTCCGGGCCGCACTGGAGCGCGAAGGCGAGCCCGCCCGACGGCGTCTGGGCGACCAGCACGAAGCCGACGACGCTGCCGTCGCCGAGACGCAGCGTCTGCCCGACCGGTCGCGACGGGGCGTCGACGCCGCCGTCGGCATAGCGCACGTCCTCGACCAGGAGCTGCGAACCGTAGGGGTTGGCGGTCATCAGGTTCCAGACCTCGATATAGGCCGCCTCGGCCGGCACCGCCGTCAGCGCCATCGCGGCCATGGCCGCTGCGATCGTCGCTTTCATCGCCCGTGTTCCTCCTGATCCGGACCAAGCAAGATCATGGGCGCCGCAGCCGGCCGGTTCAACCGCCCGGAGGGCACATGGTGTGGCCGTGGTCGAGCGGTCCATGCCCCTGGCCGTAGCCGGGCGCCCGCCGGATCGCCTCCAGCACGTAGTCGCGCGCCCGGGCCACGGCGGCGACCAGGGGCATGCCCTGGGCGATGCCGGCGGCGATCGCCGAGGCCAGCGTGCACCCGGTGCCGTGGGTGTGGCGGGTGGCGATGCGCGGCGACCGGAAGCGGTGGATGCCGCCCGCATCCGCCAGGATGTCCACGACCTCGTCGCCGGCCGCGTGCCCGCCCTTGAGCAGCACCGCCGCCGGCCCCAGCCGGCGGATCTCGACGACCGCCCGCTCCATGGCCGCCAGGTCGGGAATGGCGTGGCCGAGCAGCGCCTCCGCCTCCGGAATGTTCGGCGTCAGCACCGCAGCCCGCGGCAGCAGGAGGCGCCGCAGCGCCTCGACCGCACTCTCGACGAGGAGCGCGTGGCCGCCCTTGGCGACCATCACCGGGTCGCAGACCAGCGGCACGTCCGGCGCCCGCGCCGCCAGCATCTCGACCACCGTCCGGATCACCGGCACGTCGTGCAGCATCCCGGTCTTGACGGCGTCGGCGCCGAGATCGTCCAGCACCACCGCCATCTGCCGGGCGATGAAGTCGGGCGCCACCGGCAGCACGCCATGGACCCCCAGCGTGTTCTGGGCGGTGAGGGCGGTGACCGCGGTCATGGCGAAGCCGCCCAGCGCCGTCACCGCCTTGATGTCGGCCTGGATGCCCGCCCCGCCGCCCGAATCGGAGCCGGCGACGATCAGCACGCGGCCGCGCATCACGCCGGCCCCGTCCGGTCGGCGGTGCGGATTGCCGCGATCACGCCCTCGACCGCCGCGTCGACGAGCACCGGGTCGTCGCCCTCGGCCATCACCCGGATCACCGGCTCGGTGCCGGACCGGCGCACCAGCATGCGGCCGCCGCGGTCGAGCCGGCGTTCGCCGTCGCGGATCGCCGCCACCACGCCGGGGTCGGCCAGCAGGTTCGGGGCGCCGGTGCGGATGCTTTGGAGGCGCTGCGGCACCGGGTCGAAGAGCCGGGCGACCCGGCTCGCCGGCATCTGCCGCTCGACCAGCCAGGCCATGAGCTGGAGTGCCGCGACGAGCCCGTCGCCGGTGGTCGCGAGGTCGCCCAGCACGATGTGGCCGGAGGGCTCGCCGCCGACATTGCAGCCGCGGCGATGCATCTCCTCGACGACATAGCGGTCGCCGACGGCGGTGCGCACCAGCCCGACGCCGCGCCCGGCGAGGAAGCGCTCGAGCCCGAGGTTCGACATCACGGTCGCCACCACCGCCCCGCCGGCGAGGCGGCCGGAGCGCGCCCATTCCGAGCCGATCAGCGCCAGCAGCTGGTCGCCGTCGATGACGGCGCCGGTCTCGTCGGCCAGGATCACCCGGTCGGCGTCGCCGTCGAGCGCGAGCCCGAGCTGGGCGCCGTGGGCCACCACCGCCTCGCACATCGCCCCCGGATGGGTGGCGCCGCAGCCGGCGTTGATGTTGAAGCCGTCGGGCGCGACCGCCAGCGGCACCACCTCGGCGCCGAGTTCGTAGAGCACGGTCGGGGCCACCCGGTAGGCGGCGCCGTTGGCACAGTCGACCACGACCTTGAGCCCGTCGAGCCGCCGCCCCTTCGGGAAGCCCGCCTTCACCGCCTCGATATAGCGGCCGCCGGCATCGTCGAGGCGGCGGGCACGGCCGAGCCCGCGCGGGCCGGCCAGCGCGGCGCCGAACGGCACCTCGCCCAGCACCTGGGCCTCGATCTCGATCTCGACGGCGTCGGACAGCTTGTACCCGTCCGGCCCGAAGAGCTTGATCCCGTTGTCCTCGTAGGCGTTGTGGGAAGCCGAGATGACGACGCCGAGATCGGCCCGGAGGCTGCGGGTCAGCATGGCGACGGCCGGCGTCGGCATCGGCCCGACCAGCACCACGTCCATGCCCATCGCGACGAAGCCCGCGGTCATCGCCGGCTCCAGCATGTAGCCGGACAGGCGCGTATCCTTGCCGATGACGACGCGGTGGCGGTGCTCGCCGCGGCGGAACCGGCCGGCGGCCGCCATCGCCACCCGCAGCGCCGTCTCGGCCGTCATCGGCGGCTGGTTGGCCTTGCCGCGGATCCCGTCGGTCCCGAACAGCCTGCGTGTCATCGTCCGTCGCTTCTCCCCACGCCCGGTCGTCGGCCGGCGTCCGGCCGGACTCGCCCGGAAACTCCGACCCGTATATAACAGCCGGGTGGAAACGGCGGCGAGGGCCCGATGGCCCGGAGGGGTGGCAAGCGCCCCTCGCGCCCGCCATATGCGATCGGTGGGGCGACGGGAGGGGGCCGGCGCCGCAACCGGATCTGGGAGAGAGGAATGGGCAGCTTCAGCATCTGGCACTGGATGATCGTCCTCGCCGTGGTTCTCATCGTCTTCGGCGCCGGCAAGCTGCCGCGGGTGATGGGCGACGTCGCCAAGGGCATCAAGAACTTCAAGCAGGGGATGAAGGACGACGACAAGCCGGAGGAGATCGCGCCGGCCGATGCCGCGGCGTCGCGCCCGGTGAACCCGGCGCCGGCGGCCAACGCGACCGCCGAGCACACCCAGCCGGGCGCCGCGCAGAAGGCCTCCTGACGGCGCCGCCCGCCCCCGTCGGGGGCTACAGGAGGTAGCGCTGGAACAGTTCCACCACGAGGTGGAACGAGACGATGACGATCGCGCCGACGATGGCGACGGCGGCGATACCGATGGCGAGGCCGATCGCGACCATCCGGCCGTCCTTCTCGAGCAGGCCGAGGGACATGACGGTCATCGCCAGGCCGGGCGGGAAGTTGCCGCCCGGGATCGGCAGCGCCAGGATCACCGACAGCAGCAGGTAGACGCCGCCGAGGAAACGCTCGGCGACCGGCCCGGTCAGCACCTGCCCGCGTGGCCGGCACCAGCGCTCGAGACGGTCGAGCCAGGGCAGGATCTTGGCCACGATCAGGCGGAACTCCGACCGCCCGACCGTGCGGCGCAGCAGCCGTTCCGGCAGCCAGGGGCGCGGCCGCCCCAGCATCATCTGGGCCGAGAAGAAGGCGAGCGGCACGCCGAACACCGTCGACAGGCCGGGCGGGCTCGGGATCGGCAGGGAATTGGGCGCGGCCAGGACGAGCAGGACGATGGCGAAGCCACGGTCGCCCAGCGCCTCGACGAAATCGCGCAGCGGCATCCGCTCGGCGGGCATGTCCCGCGCCATGCGCGCGAGCAGGGCGGAGGTGCGTTCGGGTTCGCCGTCGTGGCCGACTGGGTTGGTCATGCCGTCTTCTCCTCGGCCATCGCCCGCCAGAGGGCGACCGCCTGAACCGTCTCGGGAACGTCGTGGACGCGCAGGATCGAGGCGCCGCGCTGCAACGCCCAGAGCGCCCCGGCGAGCGACCCGCCGAGCCGGTCGCGCGCCGCGGCGCCGCCGCCCAGCCGACCGATGAACCCCTTGCGTGACAGGCCGACCATCACCGGCACGCCGAGGCCGAGATAGAGGCCGACGCCGCCGAGGATCTCGAGGTTGTGGGCGAGCGTCTTGCCGAAGCCGATGCCCGGATCGACGACGAACCGCGCGCGCGGCAGCGCCGCCGCCGCGAGGTCGGCCAGCCGCCCCGCGAGATAGTCGTGGACGTCATGGAGGACCGAACCGTAGCGCGGCGCCGCCTGCATCGTCCGCGGCTCTCCCTGCATGTGCATCAGCACCGCGGGGCAGCCGGCCGTGCGGACGATCTCGGCCGACTCCGCATCGCCCGCGAGGGCCGTGACGTCGTTGACCAGCGCGGCGCCGGCCGCCAGTGCCGCGCGCATGACGGCGGCCCGGCGCGTGTCGACCGAAACCCGCACCCCGGCGGCCGCGAGACGCTCGACCACCGGCAGGACCCGACGCAGTTCCTCCGCCTCGGCCACCGGCTCGGCGCCGGGTCGGGTGGATTCGCCGCCGACATCGACGAAGGCCGCGCCCGCCGCCGCCATCGCCAGGCCGGCCTCCACGGCGGCCGCGGCCTCGAAGCGGTCGCCGCCGTCCGAAAAGCTGTCCGGCGTGACGTTGACGATGCCCATGACTGCCGGCAGCGCGGCGCCGCAGAGGGAAGCGCGGGGCGCCGCAATGGCATCGAGTGTCGCCGTCAGCCGCGGCGCGAGATCGGGCCGCTCCGCGGCCCAGGCCGCGAGCGCGGCGACCGGGGCCGGCTGCGACCGGACCGCCCCGGCCGGGCCGCGGACCGCGACCTCGACCGTCGTGAAGGCCGTCGGCCCGCCCGCCAGCGGCCGCGCCAGGCCGGCCGCCGTCAGGGCACGCGCGGCCCGGCCGGTCTCCAGTCCGGTCGGCAGAAGGTAGAACTCCTGCCGACCGGGCCCGGGCGGCAGGAGTTCGTCGAGCGGATGCATGGGCGGCGGTCGAGGCGGCCCCGCGCCCGGGCGATCAGGCGCCCGGCTGCGGTTCCGGCGTCATGCCGGGCGGCTCCATCCGGCCCGTGTTCGGCACCGAGCCGGGGCGCCGCGGCGGCGCCTTCGGCTGATCCTCGGTCGTCGTCGGCCGCACGATCGGCTGTCCGGCGAGGAGCTGGCGGATCTCGTCGGCGCTCAGCGTCTCGTACTCCAGCAGGCCCTTGGCGATCGTGTGCAGGTCGTCGATGTTCTCGGTGAGGATGCGGCGCGCCTCGCCCTCTCCGCCCTCGACGAAGTGGCGGATCTCCTCGTCGATCAGCTTCGCGGTCGCGTCGGAGATGTTCTTGCGCTGCGTCACCGAGTGGCCGAGGAAGACCTCGTCCTCGTTCTCGGAATAGCGCAGCGGCCCGAGCCGGTCGCTGAAGCCGAACTCCGTGACCATGCGGCGCGCGAGATTGGTCGCCTGGCGGATGTCGTCGGAGGCGCCGGTGGTCACGTTCTCGGTGCCGTAGATCAGCTCCTCCGCCACCCGCCCGCCGAACATCATGGCGAGGCGCGCGGCCAGTTCCTGGCGGGAATAGCCGTAGCGGTCCTTCTCGGGCAGGCTCATGGTGACGCCGAGGGCGCGGCCGCGCGGGATGATCGTCACCTTGTGCAACGGATCGTGGCCCGGCACCTTCAGCGCCACCAGCGCGTGACCGGCCTCGTGGTAGGCGGTCGTCTCCTTCTCCTTCTCGGTCATCACCATCGAGCGGCGCTCGGCGCCCATCAGGACCTTGTCCTTGGCCTGCTCGAACTCGGTCATGGTGACGACGCGCTTGCCCTTGCGCGCGGCCAGGAGCGCCGCCTCGTTGACGAGGTTGGCGAGGTCGGCGCCGGAGAAGCCGGGCGTGCCGCGGGCGATGAC
>NZ_JAYSFE010000169.1:0-7742 GCF_041913585.1 Allostella sp. | reverse complement strand
CGCTGCGCCAGCCGGCCTTCTGGGGCATCGCGCTGGCCTTCACCGCCTACTACGCGACCTTCTCGGCCCTCACCTTCCATCTCTATCCGATCCTGGTCGAGCGCGGCCTCGACATGGCGGCGGTGGTCGGGATCATCGCCATCATCGGCCCCGCGCAGGTCGCCGGGCGCATCGTCGTCTGGGCCTTCGGCTCCGACCTGCCGGTGCGGATCATCGGCTGTGCCGTCGCCGCCTGCTTCCCGGTCTCGGTCGGCATCCTCTGGCTGGCGCCGACCGGCCTCGTCACGCTCGCCGTCTTCGCCGTCGTCCACGGCATGGCGAACGGCGTCATGACCATCGTGCGCGGGCTCGCCGTGCCCGAGATGCTGACGCGCGAGGCCTATGGCGCGCTCAACGGCGTCCTCGCGCTGCCCGGCACCTTCGCCAAGGCACTGGCGCCGCTCGCCGCGGCCCTGATCTGGGAGTTGGGCGGCTCCTACGACCGGGTCCTGGCGATCGCCTTCGGCCTCACCCTGCTGGTGCTGGTCGGAATGCTCTTCGCATCGGCAACCGCTCGCCGCTAGGATCGACCGCCATGTTCGCAATCCGCGACATCGATCATCTCGTGCTGCGGGTCGTCGACCTCGACGCCATGCTGGGCTTCTACTGCGGCGTCCTCGGCTGCAGGGTCGAGCGCCGCCAGGACGCGCTCGGGCTGGTCCAGCTCCGCGCCGGCCGCTCCCTCATCGACCTCGTCCCGATCACCGGGCCGCTCGGCCGGCGCGGCGGCGGTCCGCCGGTGCCGGACGGCCGCAACATGGATCATTTCTGCCTGCGCATCGAGCCGTGGGACGAGGCCGCGATCACCGCCCACCTCGCCCGCCACGGCATCGCCCCGGGCGAGACCGGCACCCGCTACGGCGCGGAGGGCGACGGACCGTCGATCTACATCGCCGACCCCGAGGGCAACACGGTCGAGCTCAAGGGCCCGCCCGCCGGACCGTCCGTTCCTCCGGACGATGGCTGAGCCGGCGCCGGGCATCTTCGTCAATTCCTTCGGCGGCGTCGGCTCCAAGACGTTCGTGCGTGCCTGCGTCGGCCGCGACGGCCGCGCCGCCCTGGCACCGGCCCACGGGCACCTCCGCCGGCCACCGCCCTCGGTGCCGGCGGCGCTGCGCGTCGTCTATCTCTTCGGCGACCCGTGGAACGCCGTCATCTCCTTCTTCGGCCGCCGCGGCGGCCGGCACGAACGGCACAGCTTCGACGGCCGCGGCGGCGGGCCGGCGCCGGACTGGGCGCGCAAGCATTGCCGCAACATCGGTGGCGACTGGCAGGCCCTGCCGCCGGACTGGGACCTGGCCGCCTTTCTCGCGGGCGGCCGCGACCTGTTCCGTCTCGAGGAGCATTACGCCAACTGGCGCGACGCCGCGCTCCCCTACCCGGTCCTGTTCGTGCGCTTCGAGGACCACTGGCGGCACCTGCCGGCCATCCTCGACTTCCTCGGGCTGCCCGCGGATGCGGCCGGGCGCTTTCCACCGCCGGCGCCGCGGCGCAGCGACTGGACGGCGCAGCCCGAGGCCATCCGGGCGGGGCTGGACGCGCTCTACGGCCGCTTCCGCGCCCGCCTCCTCGCCGAACCGCCCGTGTTCCTGCGCCCCCCGGCACCGACCCGCTAGGCACCGCCCATGACGATCGCCGGCGCCAGCCGGCCATCGAAGAAGTCGGGCCGCGGCAGGCCGCGGGTCTTCATGCTGAAGTAGCAATTCTGCGTGAGCAGGCCGCGGCTCGTGCTCTCGCCGAAGACCGAGAGGTTTCGCGCCGCGACGAAGAGCCGGTGGCCCGCCGGCTTCTCCAGCCGGCTCAGCAGTTCGTCGAGCGCCTTCGCCGCCGGAATGGCGTCGGGGAACGATCGGAAGACGTGGCGCAGGACCTTCACGCGCAGGAACTGGTGGAGCCAGAGCTGGTGGTACCCCGCCCGCTCCAGCAACGGCTCGCCCCACGGGGCGGGGATCGCCGGACCGGCCAGGGCGCGATCGCCGAGCAGCCCGCGGCAGCGGCAGAGCAATATTCCGGAGATCGCGGGATCATCGATGGCGGGCAGCCATTGCGCGATCTCCGCGAAACGTCCGAACTCGCCGTGGATCGGGTACTTGTCGTCGATGCACCAGTAGATCCACTCGTCGTCCGGCAGGTCGTCGAGCAGGGTCAGCACGGTCTCCTTGATGCCGGGCAGCGACCGGACCGGCTCGATGTCCGGCCGCTCCGGCAGCTCGAGCGTCTGGAACGGAATGCGGAACCGCAGCGGATGTCCCGGCCAGAGCTCGGCATAGGCCGCGATCATGTGCCAGGTGAGCGCACGGTACTTGTCGAACGTCAGGACGATGGCCTTCATGGCCGTACCTGCGGCGTGGCCGGCCCCGCCGGGGCAGGGCCCGTCCCGCGTTCGAGAATGGCCCGCAGACCGGCGGCCAGACCGGCGCCGTCGCGGTCGGCAGTCCGCGCCGAATGCTCCTCGAGATCCTGCAGCAGCGCACGCACGCGCGGCTGGGACGATGGCGACGACCAGGCGTTGAACCGCTCCTCGGGATCGGCCGCGAGGTCGCGCAGGATGGGCGGCGACGCCTCGCGCAGCACCAGCTTGGCGCCCCCCGTCCAGACCACCCGTTCCGGACGGCGAATCACGCCGACTTCCTGGCGCAGATTGCCGGTTCGCGTCGCGACCGGCTCTGCGGCCACGTTCTCGATCACCACCGACCGCCGTCCCGCGATGCCGGCGGCGATGCGCAGGAGGTCGTCGCCATCGCCGGCGGATGGCAGGCCGGCCAGGCCGGCCAGGGTCGGAGCGACGTCGAGCAGCGTGACGGGCGCGTCGACGTCACCCGGAACGACTGACGGCGCATCAAGCAGCAGTGGAACGCGGATCGCGCCCTCCTCGGTCGACCGCTTCGAGCCACGCTCGCTGCGGAATGTCTCGCCGTGGTCCGAACAGAACAGCACCGCGGCCGGACGCGCCTGCCGGCGCGCGGCGAGCATGTCGAGCAGCCGCCCGATCCGGGAGTCCAGGGCGTCCACCGCGGCATAGTAAGCCGGATGCGGATTGCCCGTTCCACGATAGCGCGCCAGCTCCGCATCGGGTGCGTCATAGGGCGGGTGCGGCGGATAGTAGGACACCACCAGCAGGAAGGGCGGCCCGGACGACCAGTCGCGCAGCAGGCCGGCCGCCTCGTCGGTCTCGCGGTCCGGCCGCCAGACGCGCGCGCCGGCGCCGTCGATCCAGTGCGAGGCCGCCGAATTGTAGCCCGACCAATGGTCGAATCCGTCGGGCCGGGCCTCGCCGAGGTGCCACTTGCCGACATAGCCGGTGCGGTAGCCGGCCGCGCGCAGGGCCGGAAACACCGTCGTCCGGCCCCGTCCCGCGAGCGCGTCCGGCTCGCGGTAGATGTTGTCGGCGACGCCGTGGCGATGCGCATGCAGGCCAGTCCAGAGCCCGGCCCTGGCGGGGCTGCACAGCGGGAACGGCGTCGCCGCATGCCGGAAGCGCAGGGCCCCTGCCGCCAGGCGGTCGAGATTGGGCGTCCGGACGAAGCGGTTGCCGGCGTAGCCGAGGGAGTCCCAGCGCTGCTGGTCGGTCATCAGCAGCAGGATGTCGGGCCGCGCGGGCATCGGGGATGGCGGGCCGCGGATCTCAGCCTGTCCCGCAGGCCTTGACCCAGATGTCGTAGACCGGATGCTCCAGCGCCGACACCGCCGGGCTGGAGGCGAACATCCAGCCGGAGAACACCCGGCGGCGCGGCTCGCCCACCGGCTGGTCGTCGATCTCCAGGAACGCGATGGCGTCGGGCGGCTCCTCCGGCGGCCGGTTCCGGCAGGCGCGGACCGCGACCTCGAGGGTCCCGAAGCCGATCGACTTGCCCACCGGCACCTCCAGGGTCGAGGTCCGGCCGAGGATCTTGTCCAGCGCCTGGAGGACGGCGACGCCCTCGCTGGCCGCCGCCGCGCCAGGCAACACCAGGGCCACGGCCAGCGCGGCTGCGGCCCGGCCGGGTGTGCGCCCGGTCACAGCTTGGGCGCGGCCGGCGCCGCAGCGTCGCCCTTCTTGTCGGCCCCGCCCTGGCTGAACATGAACTGGCCGATCAGGCTCTCGATGCTGACCGAGGCCTGCGTGTACTGGATGACGCCGCCCGGCGGCAGCATCTTCTCGTCGCCGCCCGGAACGAGCTGGAGGAACTTGTCGCCGAGCAGGCCGGTCGAGGACACCGAGGCGACGGTGTCGACCGGCAGCTTCACCGTCGGCTCGACGCTGAGCCGGATGACGGCGAGGTAGGTCTTGGGGTCGAGCTCCATGCGGGTGATCGTGCCGACCTTGATGCCGCCGATGCGGACGTCGGTGCCGACCGCGACGCCGTCGACGCGTTCGAAGCGGGCCACCAGCTCGTAGCCGCTGACGGCGCGGATGCCGCTCGCGCTGTAGGCGAAGACGACGAAGACGGCGGCGACGGCGAGAACGACCGCGCCGATCACGGTCTCGACGATGCTGTGCTTCATGCCGCCGTCCGGGCCGGGTGCCGGCCGCTCAACTCGGCTGCCACGGCTCGTAGTCGCCGGTGGCGCGGGCGCGGCGGCCGCCCTGGAGGACATGCCCCGGCGGCCGGTAGGCGTCCTCGGTGCCGGTCCGGTTCGGCTGGTGCTCCTTCTGCCAGGCGCGATGCGGCCGGCCGGCGCCCGGGCCGGGCACGGCATCCACCGTGTAGTGCAGCCAGGCGTGCCACTCGGGCGGCACCCGCGTCGCCTCGGCCTCGCCCTGGTACATCACCCAGCGGCGCGCGGAGGCGCCGGCACGGGGGCTCCGCTCGGTGTAGTAGCGATTGCCGAGATGGTCGACGCCGACCTCGCGGCCCCGCAGCCATGTGAACAAGCGCGTTCCCAGCGTCATGGGCGGTCCCGCGAATCTTCCGTCTGGTTGGAATGGGCGGCCGGACTATGGCACCGCGGCCCGGGCGCGTAAAGTGCCGCGCCCATGACCCTGCCGCCCCCGTTCCCCATCCCGCGCGACCGGACCAGCCCCGGCGGGACCCGCTGATGGGCTTCGTCGAGCCGCCGGAGGCCCGCCGCTGGCGCGGCATTCTCTACCTGCTGGTCTCCTGCACCGGCTTCGGCATCGCCCCCTCGCTCGCGCGCCTCGCCTACGACGCGGGCAGCGAGCCCGCGACCGCGATCCTGATGCGCTTCACCGTGGCGACGATGGTGGTGACGCTGACGATGCGGCGCCTGGGCCGGCCGCTGCGGCTGGCGGCGGGCGACCGCCGGCAGGCGATCGGCATCGGGCTGCTGGCGGCACTCCTCTCCTGGGGCTACCTGTCGGCGGTGGCGCTGGTCCCGGTCAGCGTCGCCGCGCTGGTGTTCTTCAGCTTCCCCGGGATGGTCGCCGTCGCCGCCCATCTCGCCGGCGTGGAGCGGCTGACCCGCCTGCGGTCGGCGGCCCTCGCCGCCGCCTTCGCCGGCATCGCCCTCGTCGTCGGCTTCGAGCTGGGCCGGACGCTCGACCCGGCCGGCCTCGGCCTCGCCTTCCTCGCCGCCGTCGCCTGCGCCGCCTCGATCCTGTGGACGAGCCGCGTGCTGCGGCGGGCCGAGCCGCTCGCGGTCAACGCCCATGCCGTCCTGACCGCGACCGCGGCCTCGATCCTCGTCGTCGCCATCGGCGGCGGGCCGGCCTGGCCCGGCACCGTCGTCGGCTGGATCGGGCTCGGCGGCGCCAGCGTCGTCTACGCCGCGGGCTTCACCAGCCTCTTCTTCGCGGTGCGGCTGCTGGGTCCGGTGCGGGTCGCAGCCCTCGGCAACGTCGAGCCGGTGATCGCCGTCTCGGCCGCAGTCGCGATCCTGGGCGAGACGGTGACGCCGCTCCAGGCGGCCGGCGTCCTGGTGGTGCTGGCGGCGCTGGCGGCGCTGCAGTGGCGGGAGTCGCCGGGCCGCGCGCCCTGACACCAAATTGCCACATATCGCGGTCAAGCGTCGCCGAGACGACCAAATGTAGTTGCCAGCCTGCCGCCGCTTTGGCACCGTGACCTGCTGCCGGACTGGCCGTCGACCTGTCCTGCACCGCATCCCGACCGGACAATTTCCTGGAATTTCAATGCGCTCCCGGGCGCCATTGACTCCTCTTGTCAATTCCGCACCGCAGCAAATTGAAATTGCACGAGAACCCTTGCGGCGCGACGACGGCTCGTTCTAGATTTTGCGTCGGCGCGCCGCGTCGACACTAGCCAATGTGTCAGGCGTGAGACGCCTCGACGAACGCAAACCGGAGGGGGCAAGGGAATGCGTATCGCGCGACGCTTCACCATCGAGGGACGCGATCCCTACGATTCGATCGCCTTCCGGCAGACGGCGAGCGAGATCCGCAATCCCGACGGCTCGGTCGTCTTCCAGCAGACCGACATCGAGGTTCCGGCCGATTGGTCGCAGGTGGCGAGCGACATCCTGGCGCAGAAGTACTTCCGCAAGGCGGGCGTGCCGCAGGCGCTGAAGCCGGTCGAGGAGAACACGGTTCCCTCCTGGCTGTGGCGCCACGAGCCCGACGCCGACCGGCTGGCGGCGCTGCCCAAGGCCGAGCGCACCGGCGGCGAGACCTCCGCCCGGCAGGTGTTCGACCGGCTCGCCGGGACCTGGACCTACTGGGGCTGGAAGGGCGGCCATTTCGACGGCGAGGCCGACGCCCGCGCCTTCTTCGACGAGATGCGCTACATGCTGGCCCGCCAGATGGCGGCGCCGAACTCGCCGCAATGGTTCAACACCGGCCTGCACTGGGCCTACGGCATCGACGGGCCGGCGCAGGGGCACTGGTACGTCGACCAGGCGACGGGCGTCGCCGCGCCCTCGCCCAACGCCTACGAGCGGCCGCAGCCGCATGCCTGCTTCATCCAGAGCGTCGCCGACGACCTCGTCAACGAGGGCGGCATCATGGACCTCTGGGTGCGCGAGGCGCGCCTCTTCAAGTACGGGTCCGGCACCGGGTCGAACTTCTCGCGCCTGCGCGGCGAGGGCGAGCGGCTCTCGGGCGGCGGGCGCTCGTCGGGCCTGATGAGCTTCCTCAAGATCGGCGACCGGGCGGCCGGCGCCATCAAGTCCGGCGGCACGACGCGGCGCGCCGCCAAGATGGTGACGGTCGACGTCGATCACCCGGACATCGAGGCCTACATCGACTGGAAGGTGGTCGAGGAGCAGAAGGTGGCCGCGCTGGTCGCCGGCTCCAAGCTCGCCGAACGCCACCTGAACCGCATCCTCGCCGCCTGCAAGGGCACGGGCGAGGAGCGGTTCGACCCGGCCCGCAACGGCGAACTCCGGGCCGAGATCCGCGCCGCCCGGCGCGTCCTCATCCCCGAGAACTACATCCAGCGGGTCATCCAGTTCGCCCGCCAGGGCTACACCCGCATCGACTTCCCGACCTACGACACGGACTGGGATTCGGACGCCTACCTGACCGTGTCCGGCCAGAATTCCAACAACTCGGTGCGCCTTTCGAACGGCTTCCTGCAGAAGGTCGAGCGCGGCGAGGACTGGGAGCTCGTCCGCCGCACCGACGGCAAGGTGGCCAAGCGCCTGCCCGCCCGCGAGCTGTGGGAGAAGATCGCCCACGCCGCCTGGGCCTCGGCCGATCCCGGCGTCCAGTACGACACCACCATCAACGAGTGGCACACCTGCCCCGAGAGCGGCCGGATCAACGCATCCAACCCGTGCTCGGAATACATGTTCCTCGACGACACGGC
>NZ_JAYSFE010000168.1:0-7750 GCF_041913585.1 Allostella sp. | reverse complement strand
GTAGAAGCGGGGGTCCAGTCACGGGGAACATCCGCGGGAGCAGGCATGAATATCGGCGTCATGGGGGCGGGGGCGGTCGGGTGCTACTACGGGGCGATGCTCGCCAGGGCCGGCCACGCCGTGACCCTGATCGGCCGTCCGGCGCTCGTCGACCGGGTCGGGGCGTCCGGCCTCCGTCTCGAGATGGACGGCTTCGACGGCGAGGTCGCGGTGCGCGCCGCGACCGATCCGGCCGTGCTCGCCGGCGCCGAGATCGTGCTGTTCTGCGTCAAGTCGACCGACACCGAGGCGGCGGGGGCGGCGATCCGGCCCCACCTTGCGCCCGGGGCCACCGTCTTCTCCTTCCAGAACGGCGTCGACAATGCCGAGCGGCTGGCGGCCGTGCTCGGGCGCCCGGTGGTGCCGACGGTCGTCTACGTCGCCTCCGGCACGGCCGGCCCCGGGCACGTCCGGCATTTCGGCCGCGGCGACATCGTCATCGGGCCGTCGGCAGCGAGCGACGCCGTCGCCGCGCAGTTCGCCGCCGCCGGCATCCCGACCACCGTCTCGCGCGAGGTGGCGCGGGCGCTGTGGGGCAAGCTGGTGACCAACTGCGCCCACAACGCCCTGTCCGCCGTCGCCCAGGTGTCCTACGGCCACATGACCGCCGTTCCGGGCGTGACCGACGTCATGGCGGACGTCGTCGACGAGTGCGTCGCGGTGGCCCGCGGGCTCGGGATCGCGCTCGCCCCCGACATCAAGGCCATCGTGCTGGGCGTCGCGGCCTCGATGCCCGGCCAGCATTCCTCGACCGCCCAGGACATGGCGCGCCGCAAGCCGACCGAGATCGACCATCTCAACGGCTATGTCGTGCGCAAGGGCGCGGAACTCGGCATCCCGACGCCGGTCAACCGCGCCCTGCTGGCGATCGTCAAGCTGCTGGAATCGACCTACGCCGCCGGTCCCGCTAGGCGGGGATGAAGTACATCGCGACGCCGTTGATGCAGTAGCGCTGGAAGGTCGGCGGCGGGCCGTCGTCGAAGACATGGCCGAGATGGCTGCCGCAGTTGGCGCAATGCACCTCCGTGCGCATCATGCCGTGCGAGCCGTCGAACTCGCTCTCGACGGCGCCCGGAAGCGGTTCGTTGAAGCTCGGCCAGCCGGTGCCGCTCTCGAACTTGACCTTGCCCTCGAAAAGCGGCTGGTCGCAGCCGACGCAGGCGAAGCGTCCGGCCCGCTTCTCGTAGAGCAGTGCGCAGCTTCCGGGCCGCTCGGTGCCGTGGCGGCGCATCACGGCGTACTGCTCGGGCGTCAGCCGGGCCCGCCATTCGGCGTCGGTACGGGTCACGGGGAAGGTCCTGGTCATGCCGTGGCCTTTCGATGGAGATCCTGCCGCCGACGATATCGGCAGGCCGGCCGCCATGCAAAAGCCCCGGCCGCCTTCACGTCCGCGGCATCGCCGGCGTCGGGACGGCGCCGGTCGGTGCCAGGGCGGCCAGCAGCCGTGGCCGGTCGAGCTTGCCGAGCTCGTTCGTCGGGATCGCCGGCAGGCCGACGATCCGGCGCGGCAGCTTGTAGGGGGCCAGCCGGGCGGCACAGTGCCGGCGCAGTTCGGAGGGCCGGACCGGGCGGCGCAGCACCACGGCCGCGGCGGGCACGGTGACGCCGCCGATCGGCAGCCCGACCGCCGCCGCGGCGAGCACCGCGTCGTGGCTGCGCAGCGCCTCCTCGATCTCCACCGGATAGACCTTCCGGCCGTCGACGTTGATGACGTCGTCGGTCCGCCCGCGCAGGCGCACGAACCCGGCCGCGTCGATCGTCGCCAGGTCCCCCGGCACGAACCAGGCCCCCCGGAAATGGCGGCGGTCGGCCTCGGCATCGGCATGGTAGCCGGGGGGAATGCAGTCGCCGCGAAACCGGATCTCACCGACCGCACCCGCCGCAAGCGGCACCGACCGGTCGTCCGTGACCAGCGCCTCGATCCCCGGGACGAGCCGGCCGACGCTGTCGTCCGGCGCGCCGTCGTCCGGCCGGAGGATCGAGATCGGGCCGACCTCGTTGGTGCCGTAGAGCACATGGATGCCGCGGCCGAGACGGGCGCGGGCGGCGCGCAGCGTCTCGGGCGGCAGGCGGGCGCCGGAGACGATGATGCAGCGGACATGGTCGAGCAGCGGCGCCGGTCCTGGCCAGGCGGCGAGCATCTGCTCGACCATGGCGGGGGTCAGGACCATCCAGGTGATGCCGTGGCGGCGCGTCGCCTCGGCCAGCGCGCGGGTGTCCGGCAACGCCTCCGGAAAGACGACCGTGCCGCCATGGTGCAGCATCCTCAGCGCCGCGACCCGCCCGAGATTGAAGCCGACGTCGACGACGACGAGGTAGCGGTCGTCCGGCCCGGCGCCCAGCAGGCCGCCGAGCCGAGTGATCCGCAGGATCTCGTGGCGGTGGGTGTAGAGCATGGCCTTGGGCTGCCCGGTCGAGCCGGCCGACAGCGAGAACAGCCATGGTGCGTCGGCGGTGGGCAGGGGCGGCAGCGGCCCCTCGGCCGTCCAGGCCGCGGGGTCGGCGGCGACGAGCGGCAGGCCGGGCAGCGCGTCCGTCGCCGCCGCGCCGACCACGAGGCGGGCCCCGACCCGCCTTGCCAGCGCCTGCCGCTCCGCCGAGGGCGCGGTGCGGTCGAGCGGCAGGACGATCGCGCCGAGGCGGCCCAGGGCGTGCAGCAGGACGAGGTGGTCGGGATTGCCGGGGTAGGACAGCCCGACCGCCATTCCCGGGCCGCAGCCCCGGCCGGCAAGCCATGCCGCGGCCGCCAGCGCCCTGTCGTGAAAGCGCGCCATGTCGATCGTCGCATGCGGCGTCACGATCGCCGGCCGGCGGGGCGCGGTCGCGGCGAACCGGGCGATCGGCGCGAACAGGCAGTCGCCTCCGGCCGGCGCCGCCGGTCCGCCCGCGGGAATCATGGCAACGGGATCGGGAACATGGGCCCGGCCTCTCCGCCGGGGACAATATCACCGGTTGATCGGCGGCGGAACCGTCCACACCAACGCGTGCCTGGGCCGGGCTCTCGTCCGTCGTCCGGGCAGGCTCACATCTCCGCCAGCAGGCCGATCGCGGCGGCGGCGGCGTTGCGGACATGCGCGGCCGCGGCCCCCCGGGCGCGGGCGCCGTCGCGGGATTCGAGCGCTTCCATCAGTTGGGAGAGTTCGGCGATGCTGGCGGCGCTGCGACCCGGCACCTGCAGCGAGGTGGCGCGGAGCAGCATCACGCGCGCGTTCAGCATGCGCAGGCTGATGCCCAGCGCCTCGTTGCCGGAGCCGTCGACGAGACAGTCGTAGAAATGGTTCTTGGCCCGCAGCCGGGCGAGCGGATCGCTGTCGTCGAAGGATGCCTTGAGCCGCTCGAAGGCGGCGGCGAGCGCCGCCCGCTGGGCGGCGGTGGCGTGCTCGGCGAAAAGCTGGCAGGCGAGGCCCTCGAGCTCGATCCGCACCTGGTAGATGCCCTCTGCCTGCGCGACGCTGAGGCGGGCGACGACGGGGCCGCGGTGCGGCAGCACTTGGATCAGCCCTTCGGATTCGAGCTGGCGCAGCGCTTCGCGGATCAGCGTGCGGCTGACTCCGGTCATCTCGCACAGTTCGCGCTCCGGCAGGCGCTCGCCCGCCCGGAAGCGGCCGATGGCGATGGCGTAGCGGATGCTCTCGGTCACGCTCTGGCGCAACGGCGCCGCGACCCGCTCGACCCGGAACTGATGATCCGCCGCCGCGTCGTTCATGGCTTCCCTGTCCCGATCGTCTGCACGCAAGACCAGCGCCGACGATGCGATGCCGCCGCCCTGGCCCGCAAGCCCGGCGGCGGCACCCTCCGGGCTCCGCGCTCAGGACGCCGGCTTGCCGAGCGCCGCCCGCACCCGGCTGACGTAGGCCGGGCCGTCGAACCCGACCTCCTTGGCGCGCGCGTACCAGCTGTCGTAGGCCGCCTTGGAATATTGGGCGGCGTTGATCGCCTTGCGCTCGGCCTCGGGCGCCGTCCACGGCTCGATCCCGTGCTTCTTCATGTTGTCGAGCGCCGCCTGCACGAAGGCGTTGTAGGTGCCGAACGCATCCTTCTGCAGGCCGTCCATGGCGGTCTGCATCTGCTGGCGGACGTCCGCCGCCATGCCGGCCCACTCGGCCTTGTTGACGAGGATCGCCCAGCCGGTGATCGGGCCGATGCCCCAGTCCTGGACGTTCTTGGCGATGCGCCACAGTTCCATGGCACCGCCGACGCAGGTCGAGGTGAAGACGCCGTCGATCACCCCGCGTTCGAGGGCGGGCATGATCTCGAGCATCGACATCGCGACCGGCTTGGCGCCGAGCGCATTCATCTGGGCCGCCGTCTGCGGGTTGTGGACGCGCAGGCGCTTGTTCTTGAAGTCGTCGACGGTATGGATCGGCGTCTTGGAGAAGAGCCGGGTCGGGCACCAGGCGCCCTCGGCGAGCACGACCGCGCCCCACTTCTCGTCCCAGATCCGAGCGACGTCCTTGGCCCAGAAGGCGTCGCGGACCTTCTGGTACTCCTCGATGTTGTTGATGAGGTCGGGCAGGTTGAAGATGCCCATGCGCGGCTCGTCGGCCGCCAGATAGGTGTGCAGCGCCGCCGACATCGGCAGGCGCCCGTCACGCACGGCCGATGCGATCTGGGCCGGCGCCACCAGCGAATCGCTGACCGTGACCTGGACCCGGCCGTTGGTCGCCTTGGCGACCCGTTCGGGCACGCTCGCCGTCATCGCCGAATAGGCGTCGCCCGGCGACACGATGATGCCCATCGTCAGGTCGATCTTCTGCGCTATCGCGCCAGCCGGCAGCGCCAGGGCCGCCAGCACCATCGCCATGGCCGCGAATCTCGCGGCGAGTCTCGTCGTCATCGCTGTTCTCCTCCCCTAGCGGGGCGGCCGCGCGACCGCCCCCCGGCCCGCACGTCCGCAAGACCGATCATGCAATCATACAATATGACGATAGGATTGCGCGTCAAGCGAGGGCCATGCTAACCGTCGGGCGCTGCCCCCGGGATCGCGGGGCACGCCAACGAGCCCCTGGGGGAGACGCGCCTTGGCCGACGCCATCGCCATGCCGCCGCATGCGGACGCGGCCCCGGCCCGACCGACGGTCGTGCGCGGGATCGACCGGCTGACCGACCTCGCGGGCTTCCTCGGCGCGCTCGCCCTGGTCGCGATGACCGTGATCGTCGTCTACGAGGTGGTGTCGCGGTACGTCTTCAACGCTCCGACGACCTGGGTGACCGAGATCGGCACCTACCTCTTCGTCGCCATCGTCTTCCTCGGCCAGGCGGCGGCCCAGCGCGGCAACGCCCATGTCCAGGTGGAAGCCCTGGTCGATCGCCTCGGTCGCGGCGCCCGTGCCTTCCTCGAGCTGGTGGGGCTGTGGCTCGGGCTCCTGTTCGTGGCCTTCTCGGCCTGGCACACGGCCCGCTTCACCTTCCTCGAATATGTCCACGGGGCGCGCGACTGGGGGCTCCTCAGCACCCCGCAATGGATGCCGCAACTGCCGATGACCGTCGGCCTGGTGCTCTTCGCCGCCGCCATCCTGAGCGACATCTGCCGCCTGCGGCCGCCGGCGCGCGCCGTCGCGCAATGGACGCTCCCCGTCGTCGCGGTCACGCTGATCGCCACCCTCTGCTGGATGGGCCGCAGCGACTGGCGGATCCCCGGCACCCGCCTCGACTGGGGGACGGTGGCGATCGTCGCGGCGGTGATGGTCGGCATGCTGGCGTGGAGCGGCTGGCGGGTCGCCGCCGCGGTCTCCCTTCTCGTCGGCGCCCTCGCCCTGCTCTTCTGGGCGTCGCGCGGCGCCTCGATGCTGTGGCTCGCGATCCTGCTCGGCGGGACCCTGCTGCTGCTGCTCGTGATCGGCGTCCGCGTCGCCTTCGCCATGGGGCTGGTCGGCCTGCTCGGCCTCTATTTCCTGCTGCCGATGACCCAGCTGCCGGTGCTGGCCGATCGCGCCTGGACCAGCATCAACAACTTCACCCTGACGGCGGTGCCGAGCTTCGTGCTGATGGGCGCGCTCCTGGTGCGCAGCGGCATCACCACCGACCTCTTCGACGCGCTGGTCTGCTGGTTCGGCCGCACCCGCGGCGGCCTCGCCCATTCCGCGGTGGCCGCCGCCGCCACCTTCGCCGCCGTCTGCGGGTCGAGCCTCGCCACCGCCGCCACGCTCGGCTCGGTGGCGGCGCCCGAGATGGTCCGTCGCGGCTACAGCCCGCGCCTCACCTACGGCGTCGTCGCCGCCGGGGCGACGCTCGGCATCCTGATCCCGCCCTCGATCGCCATGATCATATACGGCAACGTCGTCGGCGTGGCGGTCACCCAGCTCTTCCTCGCCGGCATCATCCCGGGTCTGCTGCTGTCGGCCCTGTTCATGGCGACGGTGGTGGTCTGGGGGCTCGTCTCGCCGCGGGCGATCCCGCGCGGGGAAAGCTATTCCTGGCACCGCAAGGCCGGCGCGACCGTCGGCGTACTGCCGTTCATCGTCCTCATCGTGGCGGTGCTGGGCTCGCTCTATCTCGGCATCGCGACGCCGACCGAGGCGGGCGCGATCGGCGCCGTCGCCGCCTTCTTCATGGCGCTCCGCCGCGGCAAGCTCGACCGGTCGTCCTTCTACGCGACGCTGTTCGACACGGTGAAGGTCACCGCCTTCATCATGCTGATCGTCGTCGGCGCGGCGGCGATGAGCTGGGTCTTCGACTTCCTGCGCCTGCCGCGCGCGATGGTGCAGGTGGTGACCGACGCCCAGCTCGCGCCGTGGCTGGTCATGCTCATCATCGTCGGCATCTACCTCGTCCTCGGCTGCTTCATCGAGTCGATCGCGATGATGCTGATGACGCTCTCCGTCACCTTCCCCGTCATCGTCTCGCTCGGCCTCGACCCGGTCTGGTTCGGCGTCGTGCTGGTGCTGCTGGTGGAGATCGGGCTGGTGACGCCGCCGGTCGGGCTCGTCCTCTTCGTGCTCCGCGGCATGAGCGGCAACGTGCCGATCCGCGACATCGCCTACGGCGTCACGCCCTACATCTTCGTCATGCTGGGGTTCATCTGGCTGCTCTATGCCTTCCCCGGCATCGTCACCTGGCTGCCGCAGCAGATCGGCTAGAGGGGAACCCACGGCATGGTCTCGCGCCGCCTCGCCCGCTTCCTCGTCGAATCGCGCTGGGAGGACGTGCCCGCGCCCGTCCGCCACGCGGCGACGCGATCGGTGCTCAACGTCGTCGGCACCGCGCTCGGCGGCAGCGCCGATGCCGCGCTGCGACGCACCGAAGCGGTGCTGGTGGCATTCTCGGGCCCGGCCGAGGCGACGGTCGTCGGCCGGCCCACGCGCGTCGACTGCATGACGGCAGCCTACCTGAACGCGCTTGCCGGCAACGTCTTCGACTTCGACGACACCCATCCCGGCACCATCATCCACCCCTCGGCGCCGGTGGCGCCGGCCCTCTTCGCCTGGGCGGAGCGGCGGCCGATGACGGGTGCCGAACTGCTGCATGCCTTCGTCCTCGGCACCGAGGTAGAATGCCGCCTCGGCAACGCGGTCTCGCCCTGGCACTACGCGCGCGGCTGGCACATCACGGCGACCTGCGGCGTGTTCGGCGCCGCCGCCGCCATCGGCCGCCGGCTCGGCCTCGACGCGGCGCGGATGCTGTGGGCGCTCGGCAACGCCTCGGCCCAGTCCTCGGGGCTTGTCGAGACCCTGGGGACGATGGCGAAGAGCACCGGCGTCGGCCACGCCGC
>NZ_JAYSFE010000167.1:0-7953 GCF_041913585.1 Allostella sp. | reverse complement strand
GCACCCAGAGGAAGACGAACAGGCAGAGCGCGATCTTGGCCGCGAACCAGATCGGGCCCGGGATCCAGTTGAAGGGCGCGATGTCGGCGGGCGGCAGCCAGCCGCCGAGGAACAGGATCGAGGTCATCGCGCTCATCAGGATCATCTGGGCGTATTCGCCGAGATAGAAGAGCGCGAAGGACATCGAGGAGTATTCGACGAAGTAGCCCGCGACCAGTTCCGACTCGCCTTCCGGCAGGTCGAAGGGCGACCGGTTCGTCTCCGCCAGCGCCGAGATGAAGAAGACCACGAACATCGGGAACAGCGGCACCGCGAACCAGATCGTCTTCTGCGCCATGACGATGTCGGTCAGGTTCAGCGAGCCGACGCAGAGCAGCACCGTGATGATGACGAAGCCGATCGAGACCTCGTAGGACACCATCTGCGCGGCCGAGCGGAGCGCGCCCAGGAAGGCGTACCGGGAATTGCTGGCCCAGCCCGCCATGATGACGCCATAGACGCCGAGCGAGGAGATGGCGAAGAGGTAGAGCACCCCGACATTGATGTCCGAGATGACCGCGCCCTCGCCGAACGGGATCACCGCCCAGGCCATGAGGGCGAGCGCGAAGGTCAGGATCGGCGCCGCCAGGAACACGACCGGGTTGGCGCCGGCCGGGATGATCGTCTCCTTGGTCAGCAGCTTGAGCCCGTCGGCGAAGGGCTGCAGCAGGCCGAAGGGGCCGACCACGTTCGGTCCCTTGCGAAGCTGCGCCATCGCCAGGACCTTGCGCTCGGCGAAGGTGAGGTAGGCGACCGCCACCAGGACGACGACGACCACGGCCACGATCTGGGCCAGGATGACGATGGTGGGCCAGGCGTAGCCCTGCCAGAAGCCTTCGGTCATCGGCGGCTCACCCGTGCGTGCCGGTGCGGGCGTCGCCGCCCCGGACATAGAGGTCGCTGCACTCCGCCATCGTCGTCGAGGCGCGGCAGATCGGATCGGTCATGTAGAAGTCGGCGATCGGCAGCGCGAAGGGTCGCGGCTGGATCTGTCCGGCGACGCCGAAGAGCGCCCAGGGCGCGGCCGTCACCACCTCGCGCTGCGCCAATGCCGGATGCGCGGCGGCGATCCGGCCGCGCAGGGCTTCCAGCGTGTCGAACGGCAGCGGGCGGCCGAGCGCGGCCGAGAAGGCGCGCAGGATCTTCCAGTCCTCGCGGGCCTCGCCCGGCGGGAAGACGGCACGCCGCCCTTCCTGCACCCGGCCCTCCATGTTGACGTAGAGGCCGTCCTTCTCGGTGTAGGCCGCCCCGGGCAGCACGACGTCGGCGCGGTGGGCGCCGGCATCGCCGTGATGACCCTGGTAGACCACGAAGGCGCGGCCGAGGCGGGCCATGTCGAACTCGTCGGCGCCGAGCAGCCAGACGAAGCCGATCTCGCCGGTCGTCGCCGCGCCGAGGATGCCGCCCATGCCGTGTCCGCCCGACGCCGGCACGAAGCCGACGTCGAGGCCGCCGACCCGCGCCGCGGCCGTGTGGAGGAGGTTGAAGCCGTTCCAGCCGTCGCGCACGAGCCCGCAGGTGTCGGCGACCCTGCGCGCCGCGGCCAGCACCGCCGCCCCGTCGGCGCGGCTGATCGCGCCCATGCCGAGAATCAGCATCGGCGCCCTGGCGGCCTTCAGCCGCTCTGCCAGCGGGTGGCTGCCGTCGGCGACGGCGGCCAGGAGGGCCGGATCGTTGCCCAGTTCCTCGACCGCGTAGGTCGTGTCGGTGACGGCGCCGATCCGCGCCACCTGGAACCCGCCGCGACGCCAGCGCTTGCGCAGGCGGGCGTTGACGAGCGGCGCCTCCCAGCGCGGGTCGGTGCCGACGAGGAGACAGAAGTCGGCGTCCTCGATGCCGGCGATGGTGGTGTTGAAGAGGTAGCCGGCGCGGGCCGACGGATCGATGGCGGCGCCGTCCTGGCGGCAGTCCCGGTGCGGCGACCCCAGTCCGTCCATCAGCATCCGCAGGGCGAACATCGACTCGACGCAGGCGAGGTTGCCGGCGATCGCCGCCATGCGGTCGCCATGCAGGCCCTGCATCCCCGCGACGATCGCCCGGAACGCCTCGTCCCAGGTGGCGGGCACGAGCTTGCCGTCCCGCCGCACGTAGGGGCGGTCGAGGCGCTGGCGCAGCAGCCCGTCATAGGCGAAGCGGGTCTTGTCGGAGATCCACTCCTCGTTCACCGCCTCGTTGAGCCGCGGCAGGATGCGCATGACCTGCGGTCCGCGCGTGTCGACCCGGATGTTCGAGCCGACGGCGTCGAGCACGTCGACCGACTCGGTCTTGCGCAGCTCCCAGGAGCGGGCGGTGAAGGCGTAGGGCTTGGAGGTCAGCGCGCCGACCGGGCAGAGGTCGATGATGTTGCCCGACAGCTCCGAGGTCAGGGCCTTCTCGACGTAGGTGCCGACTTCCATGTTCTCGCCGCGGCCCGTCGCCCCCAGCTCCTCGACGCCGGCGATCTCGGTCGCGAAGCGGATGCAGCGGGTGCAGTGGATGCAGCGGGTCATGGTCGTCTTGACCAGCGGGCCCAGTTCCTTGTCCTTGACCGCGCGCTTGTTCTCGCGGAACCGGCCGCGGTCGAAGCCGTAGGCCATGGCCTGGTCCTGCAGGTCGCACTCGCCGCCCTGGTCGCAGATCGGGCAGTCGAGCGGATGGTTGATGAGCAGGAACTCCATCACCCCCTGCCGGGCCTTGCGGGCCCGCGGCGAGTTGGTGTGGATCACCATGTTGTCGGCGGCCGGCATCGCGCAGGACGCGATCGGCTTCGGCGCCTTCTCCTGCTCGACCAGGCACATCCGGCAGTTGCCGGCGATCTCCAGCCGCTCGTGGAAGCAGAAGCGGGGCACCTCGATGCCCAGCATCTCGCAGGCCTGCAGCACGGTCGTCCCGGGCGGGACCTCGACCTCGATGCCGTCGATCTTCAGTTTCGGCATGTCCTACGCCCCTGCCCGCCTCAGGCCGCCCGCGCCGGCGCCTGGGCCTGACGCGACGCCTTGTAGGCCAGGATCCGCTGTTCCATCACCGGCCGGAAATGCCGGATCAGGCCCTGCACCGGCCACGCCGCGGCGTCGCCGAGCGCGCAGATCGTGTGGCCCTCGATCTCGGTCGAGACGTCGAGGAGCATGTCGATCTCCTCGATCTCGGCCTGCCCCTTCACCATCCGCTCCATCACCCGCCACATCCAGCCGGTGCCCTCCCGGCACGGGGTGCACTGGCCGCAGCTCTCGTGCTTGTAGAAGCGCGACAGGCGGGCGATCGCCTTGATGATGTCGGTCGACTTGTCCATGACGATGACCGCCGCGGTGCCGAGGCCGGAACGGACCTCGCGCAGCGAATCGAAGTCCATGAGCACCTCGTCGCAGATCGACTTCGGCAGGACCGGCACCGACGAGCCGCCGGGAATGACGGCCAAGAGGTTGTCCCAGCCGCCGCGCACGCCGCCGCAATGCTTCTCGATCAGTTCGCGCAGCGGGATGCCCATCACCTCTTCGACGTTGCACGGCCGCTCGACGTGCCCGGAGATGCAGAAGACCTTGGTGCCGGTGTTGTTCGGCCGGCCGAGCCCGGCGAACCAGGCGCCGCCGCGGCGCAGGATCGTCGGCGCGACCGCGATCGTCTCGACGTTGTTGACCGTCGTCGGGCAGCCGTAGAGCCCGCAGGCCGCCGGGAATGGCGGCTTGAGGCGCGGCTGGCCCTTGTTGCCCTCGAGACTCTCCAGCAGCGCCGTCTCCTCGCCGCAGATGTAGGCGCCGGCGCCGCGATGGACGTAGAGCTCGAAGTCGTAGCCCGAGCCGCAGGCGTTCTTGCCGACGAGGCCGGCGGCATAGGCCTCGTCGATCGCCGCCTGGAGGCGCATCGCCTCGTTGTAGAACTCGCCGCGGACATAGATGTATCCGGCCGACGCCCCCATCCCGACGCCCGCCAGCAGGCAGCCCTCGATCAGCTTCTGCGGGTCGTGGCGCAGGATGTCGCGATCCTTGCAGGTGCCGGGCTCGCTCTCGTCGGCATTGACGACGAGATAGCTGGGCCGTCCGTCGGGCGAGGATTTCGGCATGAAGGACCACTTCAGGCCGGTCGGGAAACCGGCGCCGCCGCGGCCGCGCAGGCCCGACGCCTTCATTTCGCCGATGATCCAGTCGCGGCCCTTCAGGATCAGTTCACGCGTGCCGTCCCAGTCGCCGCGGCGGCGCGCTGCCGCGAGGCGCCAGTCGTGCACGCCATAGAGGTTCGTGAAGATGCGGTCCTTGTCGTCGAGCATCATTCGCTTCCCTTGCCGGCGGCGGGAACCGCGTCGAAGGACAGGCCGTCGAGGGTGGTCGGCCCGCCCGCCGGCGCCGAGGCCTGCCGGCCGGTCACCGACCCCATCGGCGGGACCTCGCCCCGGCGCAGCGATTCGAGCAGCCGCTCGGTCGCCGGGCCGTCGAGATCCTCGTAGAAATCGTCGTTGACCTGGAGGATCGGCGCATTGACGCACGCCCCCAGGCACTCGACCTCGACCAGCGAGAAGAGCCCGTCCGGCGTCGATTCGCCGACGCCGATGCCGAGCACCTTGTGGCAGGCCGCGACCACGGCATCCGAGCCGCGCAACCAGCACGGCGTCGTCGTGCAGGCCTGCAGGAAGTACCGGCCGACCGGCTTGAGGTTGAACATCGTGTAGAAGGTGGCGACCTCGTAGACGCGGATCGGCGCCATCTGCAGCCTGGCGGCGACGTGGTCCATCGCCGCGCGCGGCAGCCAGCCATGCTGCCGCTGCGCCAGGTCGAGCAGCGGCAGGACGGCGCTCTGCTGCCGGCCCTCGGGATAGCGGGCAATGATCTGGTCCGCCTGCGCCGCATATTCCGGCGTGAAGGCGAAGGTCGCGGGCTGGTCGGTGTCGGCGCTCATCGATCGATCTCACCGAAGACGATGTCCATGGAGCCGATGATCGATACGACGTCGGCCAGCATGTGGCCACGCGACATGAAGTCGAGGGCCTGGAGGAAGGCGAAGCCCGGCGCCCGGATCTTGCAGCGGTAGGGCTTGTTGCTGCCGTCGGCGACGAGATAGACCCCGAACTCGCCCTTGGGCGCCTCGACCGCCGTGTAGGTCTCGCCGGCCGGGACGTGGTAGCCCTCGGTATAGAGCTTGAAGTGGTGGATGAGCGCCTCCATCGAGCGCTTCATCTGCGAGCGCGGCGGCGGGGCGATCTTGCGGTCGTCCACCTTGACGGGGCCCGACGGCATCTTCTCGATCGCCTGGCGCATGATGCGAACGCTCTGGCGCATCTCCTCGATGCGCACGAGATAGCGGTCGTAGCAGTCGCCGTGGCGGCCGACCGGGATGTCGAAATCCATGTCGGCATAGGCGTCGTAGGGCTGCGCCTTGCGCAGGTCCCAGGCGAAGCCCGAGCCGCGCAGCATCGGGCCGGAGAAGCCCCAGTCGCAGGCCTGGGCCCCGGTCACGACGCCGATGTCGACCGTCCGCTGCTTGAAGATGCGGTTCTCGGTCAGGAGGCCGTCGAGGTCGTCGATGACCTTCGAGATCCGGTCGCAATAGGCGTGGATGTCCTCGGCCAGACCCGCCGGCATGTCGATCGCGACGCCGCCGGGGCGGAAATAGGCGGCGTGCAGCCGCGCCCCGCACACCCGCTCGTAGAACTCCATCATCATCTCGCGCTCCTCGAAGCCCCAGAGGAACGGCGTGAGCGCGCCGACGTCGAGCGCCATCGAGGTGACGTTGAGGAGATGGTTCAGGATCCGGCTGATCTCGGCGTAGAGGACCCGGATGTACTGGGCCCGCGGCGGCGCCTGGATGCCGAGCAGCTTCTCGACCGCCAGTGCGTAGGCGTGCTCCTGCGACATCGGCGCGACGTAGTCGAGCCGGTCGAAATACGGCACCGCCTGCAGGTAGGTCTTGTACTCGATCAGCTTCTCGGTGCCGCGGTGCAGCAGGCCGATGTGCGGATCGGCCCGCTCTACCACTTCGCCGTCCATCTCGAGGACGAGGCGCAGCACCCCGTGGGCCGCAGGATGCTGCGGCCCGAAGTTCATCGCGAAGGACTTGAGCTCGACGTCGGCCATCTAGGCACTCCCGACGGGGCGGTCCGGATGGGCGTCCCGCGTCGCCTTCTCGTCGCCGGGCAGTTCCGGCGTCATGCGCTCCCAGGGGCTCTCGAAGTCGAAGCTCCGGAACTCCTGGACCAGCTTCACCGGCTCGTAGACGACCCGCTTCTGCTCGTCGTCGTAGCGCACCTCGACATAGCCCGTCAGCGGGAAGTCCTTGCGCAGCGGATGCCCCTCGAAGCCGTAGTCGGTGAGGATGCGGCGCAGGTCGGGGTGGTCGGAGAAGAAGATGCCGTAGAGGTCCCAGGCCTCGCGTTCCCACCAGCCGGCAGCGCTGAAGATGCCGACCGCGGACGGCACCGGCGTCGCCTCGTCGGTCGTCGTCTTCACCCGGACGCGCAGGTTGTGGTCGAGGCTGAGCAGGTTGTAGACGACGTCGAAGCGCTGCGGCCGCTCCGGATGGTCGACGCCGCAGACATCGACGAGACACTTGAAGAGGCACTGCGCGTCGTCACGCAGGAAGGTGAGGACGCGCGGCACCGAGGCCGCCGCGACATGGAGCACCAGTTCGTCGAGCACATGCTCGACGCGGGTGACGTGGTCGGGAAGTGCCGCCTCGACATGGGAGCCGAGTTCGGCCAGGACGGGGTTCATCGCCGGCTCGCCTTCTACCGCGCGAAATTGCTGGTGCGCTTGATCTTCTTCTGGAGCTGCAGGATGCCGTAGAGCAGCGCCTCCGCCGTCGGCGGGCAGCCCGGAACATAGACGTCGACCGGAACGATCCGGTCGCAGCCGCGGACCACGGAATAGGAATAGTGGTAGTAGCCGCCGCCGTTGGCGCAGGATCCCATCGAGATCACCCAGCGCGGCTCCGACATCTGGTCGTAGACCTTGCGCAGGGCCGGCGCCATCTTGTTGGTCAGCGTGCCGGCGACGATCATGACGTCGGACTGGCGCGGGCTCGGGCGGAAGAAGATGCCGAACCGGTCGAGGTCGTAGCGGGCCGCGGCCGTGTGCATCATCTCGACGGCGCAGCAGGCCAGGCCGAAGGTCATCGGCCACATCGAGCCGGTGCGGGCCCAGTTCAGGACCTTGTCGAGCTGGGCGACGACGAAGCCCTTTTCCTCGATTTCGGACGTGACGCGGCGGAGCACCGCGTCCTGCGTCGCGCCGGGGCCGATCGCGGCACCGGCAGTGCCCGTCAATCCCATTCCAGCGCCCCCTTCTTCCACTCGTAGACGAAGCCGACCGTGAGCACGCCGAGGAACACGATCATCGACCAGAAGCCGAACAGCCCGATGTCGCCGAGGGCGACCGCCCAGGGGAACAGGAACGCGACCTCGAGATCGAAGATGATGAACAGGATGGCGACCAGGTAGAAGCGCACGTCGAAGCGGCCGCGGGCGTCCCCGAACGGCTCGAAGCCGCATTCGTAGGCCGAGACCTTCTCCGAGTCCGGACGCTGGCGGCCGGCGATGTAGGAGGCCGCCACCATGACGATCGCGATGGCGAACGCCACCCCGATGAACAGCAGAATAGGCAGGTATTCTCGGAGCATGCCCTGCATGTCCCTAGCCGGTCGAACAGGTGGTTTGGTCGCGGGGGGAACGCTTCGTGACCCAGGCGCCCCGCCCCGGCGCGCAGGACCATAGTCTCATTTGCTGCACCAGCAAAGTGTTCGATCGCAACGCGATCGCTGCGCTGCGGTGTCGACCCGTCGGGGCATCGGATGGGGTCTGCTGGCTCAACCGCCCGGTCCATGAAAAAGGCCGCCGAGGCGGCCGTCTGGGGATTCCGCCGAGCGGCGGCAGCGGATGGCGGCCACCGCCCTTTCGGGGCGGTGGCGGGAGTGACGGGGCTCGAACCCGCGACCTCCGGCGTGACAGGCCGG
>NZ_JAYSFE010000166.1:0-8037 GCF_041913585.1 Allostella sp. | reverse complement strand
TGGGGAAGAGGCGGTGGGGGATGGCGGTCGTCATGGCGGCGGGACATTAACCCGGGCCGGGGGCCCGCGGCGAGGGCGGCGCGCGAGGTCGTCGGCCCGCCCGCCTTCCCGACGCGGCCGGTTGTCGCGGCCGGGAGCATCCCCCGCCTGGCCCCGCCGCGCCATCGGAGCCGCCCGTTTCGGGCCTTGCGGGAAGGGCAGCCCGCTTCATCCCGAGCGCGCCCGTCACGCGACCGAAATAAGAGGTTGGTATAGACCAATTTTGTGGCGTCCCTGGAGGTACCTCATGTCCGATTCCATCCCATCCGTCTCGTGTGCGCCTGGACCGATCGGCGGTTCCCTGGCTTGGCGGGGCAGCGATCTGGCCACCGATACGCGCTGGCTGCATCACCTCTCGTCCGAGGAGATCGCAGAGATCGAAGCCGCCGCCATGGCGACCCGCGACGCGGGCCTCGACATCATGCAGATCAAGGCGGCAGACGTGCCGCTGCCCCATGCGGCGAGGACGCTGGCGGAGGCCCGCAAGGACTGCCTCGAGCGGTTCGGCTTCTCGGTGGTGCGGGGCTTTCCGATCTCGATATACGACCCCGAGATGCAGGCGCGGATCTACTGGTGCGTTTCGCGCCACCTGGGCGACCCGGTGCCGCAGAACCGCAACGGCCACATGATCGGCCACGTCATCGACGTCGGCGACGACGTCAACGACCCCACCAAGCGGATCACCCAGACCACCGCGAAGCTGCAGTTCCACGGCGACTCGTGCGACGTGATCGGCCTCATGTGCCTGCATCCGGCCATGGCGGGCGGCGAAAGCCGCATCGTCAGCGTGACGACGATGCACGACGAGATGTTCCGCCGCGCGCCCGACCTGTGCCGCGCGCTGCATCTGCCGCTCATCGAGGATCGCCGCGGCGAGGTGCCGCCGGGCGGCAACCCATGGGCCGCGATCCCGATCTTCATGTGGAACGGCAAGCGACTTGCCGGATACGGGCCGCTCGATGCCTACCTCGAATCGGCGAAGCGCTACACCGACGCGCCGCCGATGAGCCAGGAGCAGTGGGATGGTCTTCGCCTGTTCCGGGAGATCTGCGAGGAGCCGGGGGTCGCCCTCAACACCAACCTGCAGGTCGGCGACATCCAGTACATGCACAACCCGGTCGTCTTCCACGCCCGCAGGTCGTACCGGGACTGGCCGGAGCCGGAACGACGGCGCCACCTGATGCGCATCTGGCTCTCGATGCCGGACGGTCCGGAGTTGCCCCAGTCCATGGCCGAGCGCTGGATCGTGATCGAGCGCGGTGCGCTGCGTGGCGGAGTCCACAGCGCGGGTCGCAAGGCCCCCAACATCCCCCTCGATCCCACCATCCGGGCGTTCGCCTGAAGCACCCGGGGCGCGGCCTCCCGAGGCTGCGCCCCCTCTTCCCGACCACCGGCTGCTCGCCGGTCACAGACCGCGCAATGTCGGGTCGAGACGGTCGCGCAGCCAATCGCCGAGGAGGCTGAAGGCGAGCGTGGTCAGGAGAATGATCGCCGCCGGAATTGCGGCAACCCACCAGGCCGAGAGCAGGTGATCGCGCCCGAGGCTGACCAGGTTGCCGAGGCTGGTGGTCGGCGGCTGGATCCCGAGGCCGAGGAACGACAGCGAAGTCTCGAGCAGGACGACCTCGGGAAAGTTGAGCGTCATGTTGACGATCAGCGCGCCGGAGATGTTCGGCAGCACATGCATCGCGTAGACGCGCCATGGCGAGGCGCCGATCAGCCGCAGGGCGACGGCATAGCCATGCCCCTGGGCCGACATCGTCAGCCCGCGGGTGAGGCGGGCGTAGCGGTCCCAGCCATGGATGCCGACGACGGCGACGAACACGAGGAGGGTGTTCGGAAAGAGCGCCAGCACCATCAGCGTCAGGATCAGAACCGGGACCGCCGCCTGAAAGTCCACCGCCAGCATCACCAGATCGTCGATGCGCCCACGGAAGTGGGCGGCGACGAACCCGGCCAACGTGCCGAGGAGCGCGCCGATCATGGTGCCGGCCAGGGCAACGAGCAGGCTGACGCGGATCGCCGAGATGGTCCGGGACAGCAGGTCGCGGCCGATATCGTCGGTGCCGAAGGGATGCGCCCAGTCTCCGCTCGCCCACACCGGCGGCGCCAGCCGATTGCGCAGGTCCATCGCCTCGGGTTCCCAGGGCATGAGGAGGTCGGCCCCCACCGCGACCAGCACGATCATCGCGATCCAGCCGGCGGCCAGGGCCACGCCGGAGGCGCGCCGGCGCCAGGAGGTCGACCGACCCGAAGCGCCGGTCATCGCGCGCGCCCTGCCGCCCGTGTCCGCGGGTCGAGCCTGGAGTAGGAGAGGTCGACCAGGAGGTTCGCCAGGACCATCGTGGCGCCGACGAGAATCACCACGGTCTGCACGACGGCGAAATCGCGATTCGCCACCGACTGCACGAGCAGCCGGCCGACGCCGGACCAGGCGAACACGTTCTCGGTGACCACCGCGCCGGAGATGCTGCGGCCCAGGTGCATGCCGAGGATGGTCACCAGGGCGATCGAGGCGTTCGGCAGGGCGTGGCGCAGGATCACGGCCCGCCATGGCACGCCCTTCGCCTCGGCCGTGCGGATATAGGGGCGCCCGAGCACCTCCAGCATCGCGGAGCGGGTGAAGCGCGCGTAGAGCGCCATGTCCGCCGTGCCGAGGGTCAGGACGGGCAGGACATAGTGCCAAGCGGTGTCGTCGCCCGTCGTCGGCAAGGCCCGCCAGACCACGCCGAAGATCACGATCAGAAGCACGCCGACGACGAAGCTCGGCACGCTGAACCCCGTCGCAGCCACCGTCATCGTCACCCGGTCGATCCAACTGTTCCGATAGAGCGCCGCGGCGATGCCCGCCGGCACGCCGGCCGCCACGGCGAACAGGATCGCGAACCCCATCAACGCGAGCGTGCCCGGCAGTCGTTCGAACACCACGGCCCAGGCCGCCCGGTCGCCGATGAAGGAGCGGCCGAAGTCGCCGCCGGCGAGGTTGCCGAGGTAGATGGCGTATTGCTCCGGCAGCGGGCGGTCGAGCCCCCAGCGCTCGTGAAACGCCTTCAGGCCCTCGGGCGTGGACTCGTTGCCGAGCAGCGCGACCGCCGGATCGCCGGTCAGGCGCAGGGCCAGAAACGTGACCGTCACCAGCAGCATGATCGTCGTCACGGCCCGGAGCAGCCTGCCGACCAGGAACATCGACATTCAGACGTCACCCTGGGCGACGTGGCAGGCGACCCAGTGGCCGTGGGCGGCGGGCTTCAACTGCGGCGGATCGGTGCGACAGCGTGGCTGCGCCATCGGGCAGCGGGGATGAAAGCCGCAGCCGGATGGCGGGTCGAGCGCGCTGGGCGGCTCGCCCGCGAGCCCCGTCTCGACGCGACGCTCCCCCGGATCGAGCGCCATGACCGCCGACAGCAGCGCCAAAGTGTAGGGATGCCGCGGCTCCTGGAAGAGACGTTCCGTCGGCGCCAGCTCGACGATGCGGCCCAGATACATCACGGCGACCCGGTCGCTGAGATAGTGGACCAGGCCCAGGTCGTGGCTGATGAACAGCATGGTGAGGTCGAACCGGCGATGCAGGTCCTGCAGCAGGCCGATCACCTGTGCCTGCACCGAGACGTCGAGGGACGCCACCGGCTCGTCGCAGATGAGCAGTTGCGGACGCAGCACGAGGGCCCGCGCCAGCACGACCCGCTGCCGCTGACCGCCGGACAGCTCGTGCGGCACCTTGTGCAGGCAGCTCCGGTCGAGCCCGACGGCGTCGAGCATCTCGCCGGCGGCCGCTTCGCGCTCGGCCCGGCTGCCGCGGCGATGAATGGCCAGCGGCTCCGCCACCTGGAACAGGATGGTGCGCCGGGGATCGAGCGCCGACATGGGGTCCTGGAAGACGTACTGCACGGCCGGACGCAGGCGCCGCCACTCGCGCGGCGACAGAGCCGTGAGGTTTCGGCCACCGAACGTGATGCGTCCGCCAGCGGGCCGGACCACGTCCAGGACCAGCTTGGCCAGTGTCGATTTCCCGCACCCGCTCTCCCCGACCAGGCCGACGCACTCCCCTTTCTCGACCGACAAGGTCACGTCGCGCACGGCATGCAGGAGGCGGCGCGGCCCGAACAGGCCGGTCCGTCCGAGATCGAACCGGGCGGAGACATTGCGGATATCGAGCAACGGCTCACCGTGCGGCGACATGCAGGGCCTCCGATCCTGGCTCCGGCACGAAGCAGGCGTGCGCGTGCGGGTCGCCCGGAAGCATGGGAACCCCGGTCCGGCATACGGCGATCGCCCTGGGGCAGCGCGGCGCGAACCGGCATCCGTCGGGCCGCTCGTCCGGCGCCGGGACGGTGCCGGGGATGCTCCGCGGCCGCACGCCGCGCCGGCCTGTCGACATGCGGGACGCCAGCAGGCCGGCCGTGTACGGATGCCGCGGCGCGCGCATCACCGAAGCGACCGGCCCCACTTCCACGAGGCGGCCGCAATACATCACGGCGACGCGCGCGCAGGTCTGGGCGATGACGCCGAGGTCGTGCGTGATCAGCATGACCGCCATGCCGCGACGGTCGCTGAGCCGCCGGAGCAGTTCGAGGATCTGGGCCTGGACGGTGACGTCCAATGCGGTCGTCGGCTCGTCGGCGATGAGGAGCGCCGGTTCGCCGGCCAGCATCATGGCGATCATCGCGCGCTGGCAGAGCCCCCCGGACAGCTCGTGGGGATAGCTGTCGAGAACGCGCCCGGGATCGGGGACGCTGACCTCGCGCAGCAGGTCGCAGGCGCGGGCCCGCACCGCCCTCGCCGCTTCCCCCGTCCATCCGGCATCGGCCAGGCGGAGCGATTCCACGACCTGCCGGCCGATCGTCTGCGTCGGGTTGAACGACGTGGCGGGGTCCTGGAAGATCATCGCGATGCCGCGGCCGCGGATGCGCTGGAGCCGGGATCGGGGCATCCCGATCAGCTCCTCGCCGCGAAAGGTCGCGCGTCCGGCGACCTTCGCGGTCGCTCCGGCAAGACCGAGCAGCGCCAGGGCCGTCACGCTCTTGCCGCAGCCACTCTCGCCGGCGAAGCCCAGGATCTCGCCGGCCGCGATCCGGAAGCTGACGCCGTCGACGGCGGGCCGCCTGCCCCGGGCCGTCCGGAAGCCGATCTCCAGATTCTCGACATCGAGAAGCATCGCCCGCTCGCTCCTGGAGGAGTCTCCGGGAAAGGGCGGCCGCGACCAGTCGATCCGGTCGCGGCCGGTGGCTCTACTCGCGCGGCCCGATGCTGCCGGCACGGAAGTCCATGAAGATGGTCTCCCCCGCCTTCCACGCGACGGCGTTGGCGACGCCATAGAAGGCCGGCAGGCGGTGCAGGTAGGTGCCCGGCGGGTCCTGCTCGAAGACCTGCAGGAGCTTCACGAAGGCATCGCGGCGCTGCGTCCGGTCCGTCCCCATCAGCGGCGCACCGACGTCGTTGAAGCGTTCGAGGATGCCGAAGCCGTTCTTCTGGTAGGGGCCGCCGGGACCGAACGTGCGCCACACCTGGACGGCCGGATCGCCGAAGCTCGCGGTGCTCGAGTAGTTGTTGATGCCGCGTCCGGCCGCCGCCTCGGGCACGGTGATCTGGCTCCAGTTCTCCTTCAGCTCGAGCCGGACATTGAGGCCGACCTGCTTCCACATCTGCTGCAGCACCTGCGCGGTCGCGACTTCCGCCCCGTAGTAGTCCTGCATGTAGCGATATTCGATGACGCGGCCGTCGTAGCCGGCCTCCTTGAGCAGCGCGCGTGCCCGTGCCGGGTCGTAGCCGGTCGGCTGGTGGTCGTCGACGTACATCGGGCCGAAGGTCTTCATCTGCATCCCCTTCGGCACCTCGGTCATGCCGCCGAACAGCGTGTCGACGATGAGCTGCCGATCGATGGCCAGGCTCAGCGCGCGCCGGACGCGGGGGTCGGCGAGGGCGGGATTCTTCGTGTCGAAGAAGAGGATGCGGATGGTATCGATCGGCCCGCCGGAGACGCGCGCGCGCCCGCTCGTCGAGATCGTCTTGAACTGGTCGGGGGAAATCTCGGTGACGATGTCGAATTCCCCGGCGAGAAGCCCGGAGATGCGGGCCCCGACTTCCGGAACGACCTTGAAGGTGAACGACGACAGCGGCGCCTTCTTGCCCCAGTACCGGTCGAACGCGTCGAACCGATGGTAGTTGCCGGGTCGTACCTCGCCCACCTTGTACGGACCCGTGCCGACCGGCGCCAGGCCCCATTGCTCCCAGTTCCGCGCCGCCCGGAGCGCGTCGGCGCACGGCACGCCCGAGGAATCGACGGCCAGCCGCAATGGAAGCAGGGGATCGGGAGCGCTGGTTTCCATATGGACCGTCGTCGCGTCGACGACCCGGACCGCCTGCAAGGTCGGGAAGAACTGCTCCTTGCCGTTCTTGTAGGTGGCGGACTTCGGATCGAGCAGGCGCGACGGCCCGAACATCGCTTCCACGTCGTCGGCGGTGAAGGGCTCGCCGTTGTGGCAGACGACGCCCTCGCGCAGCTTCAGCTCCAGGACCGTGGGGCTGATCGCGCGCCAGGAAACGGCGAGGCCGGGATGCAGCGATCCATCCGCCGGGTCCTGGGCGATCAGCGTCTCGAAGACGTTCTCGTTGAAGCGGGTGTTGACGTTCCGGGGCAGGTTGAGGGGATCGAGATGAACCGGAAGACCGGTCACCGCGATCCGATAGCCGGGACGGTCGGCGGCAGGGGCGTCGCCGGGCGCGACGACGAGCGGCATGACGAAGCTGAGGCCGGCTATGGCGAGGGCTCTCTTCATTGCAGTCTCCAGCGCAGGCCAATCCGCTGTCCCACGGAAGGCGGGAACCGAGTTGGTCTATACCAATCATGCCGTCGGCGAGTTGCCCTTTGATGACCTTGATTTGAACAAGCGCCAAGCCGGCGACCGCGGCCCGATGCGCGCCCGAACCGCGTGCTCGGCATGTCCACGGCGATCGCGGACGTCCCGGACGGACGTATATTGGTCTATACAGATGCGAGGCCGGCCGCGGCCTGTCGGTCGCGTCCCTCGACCCTGGCCGGTGCTGCCGGTTGGTGCGATGATCGGCGCGGATACGACCCCTCCGGCAAAGACGGCGAATGAAGAGCAGCGACCGCAGTGGCAGATCCGACACCGATGGAGCCGGGGAATCCGATGCGGGCCCGCGCTCGCTGGGCTATCAGGCACTGACGACGCTGCTCGCAGATCGAATACGCCGCGACTACCGGCCGGGACAGCGCCTCGCGCCGGAGCGGGTGATGGCCGAGGAATTTGGCGTGAACCGCCATACGGTGCGCCGGGCGCTGCAGGAACTCGAGCGGGCCGGCATGATTGCGACGGTCCAGGGTTCCGGCAGCGTCGTCGTCAACAAGCGCATTTCCCACCGCGTCACCTTCCAGACGCGCTTCACTTCGTCGGCGACGGCCGCTGGCGTCGCGCCGGAAACGACCGTGCTGCGCGTTACGCGAGAGCCGCCGGCCGGAGATTCCGAGAAGTGCCTGCAACTGCATGGCAGCCGACCGGACGGCATGATCGTCACGCTTCGCCTTGCCGATGGCCATCCCGTGTGCTGGATCCGGCATCTGTTCGGCGGCCTCGACGTGGAACGGATTGCCGCCGACTTCCGCGGCGGATCGCTCCACGAACACCTGGCCGGATCGCTCGGGATCGAGTTCGCACGGCGACGCAGCCGGGTCTTCGCCGACCGGGCGACCGCGGCCGATGTCCGTCACCTGCAGATCCCGCGCGACCTGCCCGTCCTATGCACCAACAGCGTCAATGTCGCCGCCGACAGGGCTGTGTGGGAAGTTTCCCTGACCCGGTTCCGGAGCGACGGCGTCGAACTGGAATTCGACATGTGAGTGGTGCCGCGGACGCGGACGAGCAGGGGTCGGCCGGCAATATTTCCGCCGGGCTGGAGAAGCCGCCACGCGACCCGAGCATCCAGATTGGCCCTTGTGGCACCGCTCCCGCGCGCGGTACGGGAATCGTCCCTCCGCTG
>NZ_JAYSFE010000165.1:0-8062 GCF_041913585.1 Allostella sp. | reverse complement strand
GGCCCCGCCCCGCCCCGCCGCCCCGGCCCCCCAGCCGACCCGATCGACCATCAGCCCGTCCGTCTGGATCATCGGGCTGATCGCCCTCGCCGTCCTCGTGCTGCTCGTCTTCGCGACGCCCCGCTGACGGTCGCGGACGGGGGCCGCAACGGCTTGACCTGACACCCCGTCCGGTCGACATTTGCCGGGTCCCAGGGCTTCCTGGACGCGGACGGCGGCGGCGCGCTGGGGAGCACCGCCGCCGTCGGCGTCGCGCATCGTCTCGACTTCGTACCTGAGGGAGGAATCATGGCCAGCACCGTCACGATGACGGTGAACGGCAAATCGGTGACCGGAGCCGTCGAGGCCCGCACCCTGCTCGTTCACTTCCTGCGCGAAACCCTGGGCCTGACCGGCACCCATGTCGGCTGCGACACCAGCCAGTGCGGCGCCTGCGTCGTCCATGTCGACGGCAAGTCGGTCAAGAGCTGCACCATCCTCGCCGTGCAGTGCGCCGGCGCGGAGGTCACCACGATCGAGGGCCTCGCCGGCGACGGTGCGCTGCACCCGATGCAGGAGGCCTTCCGCGACAATCACGGCCTGCAGTGCGGCTTCTGCACGCCCGGCATGGTGATGAGCGCGGTCGATCTCGTGAAGAACAACCCGGACCCGAGCGAGCACGAGGTCCGCGACTGGCTCGAAGGCAATCTCTGCCGCTGCACCGGCTACCACAATATCGTGAAGTCGGTCGTTGCCGGCGCCAAAGCCATGCGAGGGTAGCGCCATGAACGCCCTGCCGGAGACCGGGATCGGCGCCGCCGTGCGCCGCCGTGAGGATTTCCGCTTCCTGACCGGCCGCGGAAACTACACCGACGACATCAACCGCCCGGGCCAGCTCCATGCCTGGATCGTGCGCTCGCCGCACGCCCACGCGCGGATCGACGGCATCGACACGAGCGCGGCGAAGGCCGCACCCGGGGTCGTCGCCGTCTACACCGGCGCCGACATGGCGGCCGCCGGCGTCGGCAGCCTGCCCTGCGGCTGGCTGATCCACAGCCGCGACGGCACACCGATGGTCGAGCCGCCGCACATCCCGCTGTCGCCCGAGCGCGTGCGCCATGTCGGCGACCAGGTCGCCGTGGTGATCGCCGAGACCCGGCAGCAGGCGCGCGACGCGGCCGAGCTGATCGACATCCGCTACACCGAGCTGCCGGCCGTCGTCTCGATGCCGGAGGCGATCAGGGCCGGCTCGACCCAGGTCTGGGACCAGGCGCCGAACAACACCTGCTACGACTGGGAGTTCGGCGACCGGGCGGCGGTCGAGAAGGCGTTCGCCTCGGCCCATCACGTCGCCCGCCTCGACCTCGTCAACAACCGCCTCGTGCCCAACGCCATGGAGCCGCGGGCGGCGATCGGCGACTTCGACCGCGGCACCGGCGAGTACACGCTCTACACGACGAGCCAGAACCCGCACGTCATCCGGCTCCTGATGGGCGCCTACGTCCTGCAGATCCCGGAATCGAAGCTGCGCGTGGTGGCGCCCGACGTCGGCGGCGGCTTCGGCTCGAAGATCTACCACTATGCCGAGGAGGCGATCGTCACCTGGGCGGCGGGCAAGCTCGGCCGGCCGGTGAAGTGGACGGCCGACCGCTCGGAATCCTTCATGTCCGACGCCCATGGCCGCGACCATGTGACGAGGGTCGAGCTCGCGCTGGACAAGGACGGCCGGTTCCTGGCGCTGCGCGAGCACACGCTCGCCAACATGGGCGCCTATCTCTCGACCTTCGCGTCCTGCATCCCGACCATCCTGCACGCGACCCTGCTGGCCGGCGTCTACACGACCCCGGCCATCTATGCCGAGGTGCGGGCGGTCTTCACCAACACCGTGCCCGTCGACGCCTATCGCGGCGCCGGCCGGCCCGAGGCGACCTACCTGCTGGAGCGCATCGTCGACGCCGCCGCCGACGATCTCGGCATCGACCCGGCGGAGATCCGCCGCCGCAACTTCATCCCGGTCGACGCCTTCCCGTACCAGACGCCGGTGGCGCTCCAGTACGACAGCGGCAACTACTTCGCGACCCTCGACGCCGCGCTGAAGGAGATCGACTACGCCGGGTTCGAGGCCAGGCGCGCCGAGGCGGCCCGGCGCGGCAAGTACCGCGGCATCGGCATCGCCACCTACATCGAGGCCTGCGGCATCGCGCCGAGCCAGGTCGTCGGTGCGCTCGGCGGCCGTGCCGGTCTCTACGAGTCGGCCGAGGTCCGGGTCCATCCGACCGGCTCGGTGACGGTCTTCACCGGCACCCACAGCCACGGCCAGGGCCACGAGACGACCTTCGCGCAGCTCGTGTCCGACCTGCTGCAGGTGCCGATGGAGAGCGTCGAGATCGTCCATGGCGACACCAACAAGGTCGCCTTCGGCATGGGCACCTACGGCTCGCGGTCGCTGGCCGTCGGCGGCATGGCGATCATGAAGGCCGTCGAGAAGGTGGTGAACAAGGGCAAGAAGATCGCCGCCCACCTGCTCGAGGCCTCGGAGGCCGACATCGAGTACAAGGACGGCAAGTTCCAGGTCGCCGGCACCGACAAGGCCAAGTCCTTCGGCGAGGTCGCGCTGACCGCCTACGTCCCGCACAACTACCCGATGGAGACGCTGGAGCCGGGCCTCGACGAGACGGCCTTCTACGACCCGAAGAACTTCACCTTCCCGTCCGGCGCGCATGTCTGCGAACTGGAGGTCGACCCCGACACCGGCGTCACGACGATCCTGCGCTTCGTCGCCGTCGACGATTTCGGGCGGATCATCAACCCGATGATCGTCGAGGGCCAGGTCCATGGCGGGCTCGCCCAGGGCATCGGCCAGGCGCTGCTGGAAGGCTGCGTCTACGACGAGAAGTCGGGCCAGATCCTGACCGGGTCGTACATGGACTACTGCATGCCGCGGGCCGACGACCTGCCGTCGTTCGACGTCTCGACCCACAACGTCGCCGCCGTCGACAACGCGCTCGGCGTCAAGGGCTGTGGCGAGGCGGGGGCGATCGGCGCGCCGGCGGCGGTGATGAACGCCATCGTCGACGCCCTGTCGCCGCTCGGCGTGCGCCATGTCGAGATGCCGGCGACGCCGCAGCGGCTGTGGCGGACGATCCAGGAAAAGCGTGCGGCCAAGGCGGCCTGACGGACCGGAGGGAGACGCGAAACCATGTACAATTTCGAGTACCACAAGCCCGCTTCGGTCGCCGATGCCGCCGCCCTGCTCGCCAAGGCGGACGACGGCAAGCTGATGGCCGGCGGCATGACCCTGCTGCCGACGCTGAAGCAGCGGCTGGCCCAGCCCTCCGACCTCATCGACCTCGGCGGCGTCGCCGGCCTCGCCGGTATCCGCCGGGACGGCAATGCCGTCGTCATCGGGGCGATGACGACGCATGGCGCGGTCGCCGCCTCGGCCGAGGTGAAGCAGGCGATCCCCGCCCTCGCGGCCCTCGCCGGGATGATCGGCGACCCGCAGGTCCGCAACCGCGGCACCATCGGCGGCTCGATCTGCAACAACGACCCGGCCGCCGACTATCCGGGGGCTCTCGTCGCCCTCGGCGCCACGGTCACCACCAACAAGCGGACGATCGCGGCCGACGACTTCTTCACCGGCATGTTCGAGACCGCCCTCGACGAGGGCGAGATCGTCCAGTCCGTGAGCTTCCCGGTCCCGGAGAAGGCGGCCTACGAGAAGTTCCGCAACCCGGCCTCGCGCTACGCCATCGTCGGCGCCTTCGTCGCCAAGGGCCCGGCCGGCGTCCGCGTCGCCATCACCGGCGCCGGCCCGACCGTCTTCCGCTGGAAGGCGGCCGAGACGGCGCTCGCCGGCAACTTCTCGGCCGCGGCGGTCGAGGGGCTGAAGCACCCGGCCGACGGCCTCAACGGCGACATCCACGCGTCGCCGGAATATCGCGCCCATCTCGTCGGCGTGATGACCAAGCGCGCGGCCGCCGCCGCGGCCTGACCGCGACCGGCGTGACGTCAGGGGCCGGCCGCGGCGACGCGGCCGGCCCTTCTTTCTGTCGGGCCGGCCGCAAGACCCATCCGAGGTTGCCGTCGTCTTCCGGACAGAGCACGTGCAGCGGTGAAAATACTTTCACCGCGCCCGCAACCGGGTCTAACCTCGACGCTCGCTGCGCGGCAACGGTCGCGCCCGAATTTTCCGTGACGAAACCCGGACCGACAGGGCGCCCCCGCATTCGGAGCGCGTGTGCCCGTGGGCCCGAGCGATGGAGACGTACGAGGATGCATCGAGTAGGGGTCGAGATCGGTGGCACCTTCACCGATCTCGTGGCGTTCGGACCGGACGGCGTGTCGATCCGCAAGGTCCCGAGCGTGCCGGCGCGGCCCGACGAAGGGGCCTTCGCGGCGCTGGCGGCGTCGGGGCTGCCGACGGCTGGGATCGGCGAGTTCATCCACGGCTCGACGGTCGCCACCAACGCGGTGCTGGAACGCAAGGGCGGACGCCTCGCCTTCCTCGTCACCGAAGGGTTCCGCGACATCCTGCTGCTGCAGCGCCACGACCGCACCCGCATCTTCGACCTCTTCTACAGAAAGCCGGAGCCGCTGGCGGCCCGCGCCGACACCTTCGAGGTGCCGGAGCGCATCGCCGGCGACGGCTCGGTGCTGGTGCCGCTCGACCTCGCCGCCGTCGGCCCGATCCTCAGGGCCCGGCTCGCCGGGCGCTACGACGCCGTCGCCATCTGCCTCATCAACGGCTTCCTCAATCCGGCCCACGAGCAGGCGCTGGCCGCCTGGATCGCGGCCGAACTGCCGGAGTTGCGCGTCACCTGCTCGCACCGCGTGACGGGCGAGTTCCGCGAGTACGAGCGGGCGACGGCGACCACGATGTCGGCCTTCGTGCAGCCGGTCGTCGACGGCTATCTCGGCCGCATCGAGGAGGGGCTGGCGCGGGGCGGCTTCAACGGCCACTGCACGATGATGCAGTCGAACGGCGGCCGGGTCCCCTTCCGCGCCATCCGCGACAACCCGATCACCGCGCTGCTGTCCGGCCCCGCCGCCGGCGTCACCGGCGCCGTCCGGCAGGCCGGCCTTTCCGGCTTCCGCGACATCATCACGCTCGATATCGGCGGCACCAGCGCCGACGTCGCGCTGGTCCGCGACGGCAAGCCCGACTGGGCGCGCGAGACCAAGATCGACGGTCTGCCGATCCGCCTGCCGATGGTCGACATCGTCACCATCGGCGCCGGCGGCGGCAGCATCGTCTGGTCCGACGACGGCGGCATGTTGCGTGTCGGGCCGGAGAGCGCGGGCGCCGCACCCGGCCCCGCCTGCTATGGCAAGGGCGGCACCCGCCCGACCCTGACCGACGCCCATGTGCTCTGCGGCCGCCTGCCCGCCGATGCGCGGCTCGCCGGTTCGATGGCGCTCGACGCGGCGGCGGCCGCCGCCGCCGTCGGGCCGGTTGCCGACGCCTTCGGGCGCTCGGCCGTCGCGCTCGCCGAGGATGCCGCCCGCCTCGCCGACGGCAACATCGTCGCCGCCATCCGCCTCGTCTCGACCGAGCGCGGGCGCGACCCGCGCGAGTTCGCGCTGGTTCCCTATGGCGGCGCCGGCCCGCTGCACGCCGCGCGCGTCGCCGACGCGCTCGGCATCCAGACCGTGGTCGTGCCGCCCGATCCCGGCGTCGTCTCGGCCTACGGCCTCCTCGTCGCCGACCAGATGCTGGACGAGACCCGCACCCGCCGCACGCCGCTCGACGAGCAGGCGCCCGACACGGTGCGCGCGATCGCGCACCAGCTCATGGCCGCACTGAAGGCGCGCGCCGCGGCGCTCGGCCTCGAGGGCGCGCCCGAGTTCGAGATGTCGCTCGACATGCGCTATGTCGGCCAGGCCTACGAGATCGACGTCCCGGTCGATCTCGCCGCCCTCGACCGGCTCGACACCGCGACCCTGGCGGCGGGCTTCGCCGTCGCCCACAGGCGCATCTACGAGCACGGCGCGGTCAAGGGGAAGGCGGTCGAGATCGTCTCCTTCCGCGCCCGCCTGCGCCTGCCCCAGGGCGAGGTGCCGGCGCTCCGCCTCGGCAGCCGCAGCGCCCCGCCGCCGCAGACGATCCGCGTCTTCGAGGACGAGGCCTGGGTCGACGCCGTCGAGATCGGCCGCGGGGCCATCGCCGCCGGCAGCCGCCTCGCCGGCCCCGCCGTCGTCACCGACACCACCGCCACCACCTATGTGCCCTCGGGCTGGACGGCGGAAGCCGACGCCCACGACAACCTGATCCTGAGGAGGTCCGCATGAGCCCGAACGGCGCCATTCCGACCAACGCGATCTCGGCCCTCGACCAGGCGGTCATCGGCCAGGGCCTGCTCGCCGCCGCCCGCGAGATGGGGGCGAAGCTCTATCGCTCCGCCTACTCGACCATCGTCCGCGAGGCCAAGGACGCCTCGACCGGCATCCTGGATGCGACCGGTCAGGCCGTCGCCCAGTCCGACGAACTGATCCCGGTGCTGGTCGGCTCGCTGTCGCTGACCTTCGCCGGCTGCGCCGAGCGCTACCCGATCGAGACGCTGCAGGAAGACGATTTCTACATCTCGAACCACCCCTATCACGGCGGCCAGCACCTGCAGGACGTCTTCATCTTCATGCCGATCTTCTGGCAGGGCGAACTGATCGGCTTCTCGTCCGCCGTCGCCCACCATCTCGACATCGGCGGCGGCGCGCCCGGCCTCAACGTCATGGCGACGGACGTCTACCAGGAAGGGCTGATCCTGCCGCCGTCGAAGTACAACCTGCACCGCGACTGGTCGGGCGGGCCGTTCGAGCAGCTGGTCGCCAGCAACATCCGCGTCCCCGACCAGACGATCGGCGACTTCAACGCCCAGTTCGCCGCCTGCCGCGTCGGCATCGCCCGCGTCCAGGAGCTCTGCGCCCGCCATGGCGCCGCCACCGTCAAGGCGGCGATGGCCGGCATGATCGACTATTGCGAACGCCGGGTGCGTGCCGCCATCGCCGCGTTGCCCGACGGCGAGTATGTCGGCGAGGACGCGGTCGACGACGACGGCATCGGCGAGACGCCGCTCGTCGTCCGCGCCACGGTGCGGATCAAGGGCGACCAGATGGAGGTCGACTACACCGGCACCTCGCCGCAGGTGGCGACCGCCATGAACGCGCCCTTCGCCTCGACCATCTCCTCGACGCTGGGCTGCCTCAAGGGCGTGCTGACCGGCCCCGACGTGCCCTTCAACGAGGGCGCCCGGCGGGCGGTCAAGATCACCGCGCCCTTGGGCTCGCTGCTCAACCCGCGCTTCCCGGCGCCGGTCCGGGCGCGCATGGAGGCGATCTACCGCGCCTACGACGCCGTCGTCCGGGCGCTGGGCCAGGCCGTTCCCGACCGGGTGATCGCGCCCGGCTTCGATTCGACGGTCGCGACCTGCCTCTCCTTCCTCGACCAGGGGCGCTACCGCGTCTACCTCGAGATCCACAACGGCGGGTACGGGGCGTCGGCCCATGGCGACGGCTGCGACGCGGTCGCCGGGCCGCTCTCCAACTGCACCAACGTGCCGGTCGAATCCCTCGACATGGATTTCGACTTCTTCCGCATCGAGCACTATTCGCTGCGGCCCGGCACCGGCGGCGCCGGCATCCATCGCGGCGGCAACGGCTCGGAGCGGTCCTACCGCATCCTGAAGTCCGGGGTCCGCTTCTCGATCTACGCCGACCGCTTCCGCATCGCCGCCGGCGGACTGGCCGACGGCATGCCGGGAACGACGGGCAGTTGCACCGTCTATCGCGGCGATCAGGTCTTCCGCCTGAAGTCGAAGGACAATTTCCCGCTCGAGGCCGGCGACCTGCTGGTGCTTCAGACCGGCGGCGGCGGCGGCTGGGGCAACCCCGCCGCCCGTGACCCGGCCGGGGCGGCCCGCGACCAGCGCCACGCGCTGGTCGAGCAGATGGCGGCCGAGTAACGGCGCCGGGGCGGCATCGACGAGCCGGGCCCGGGCGCCCGGCGCGCCCCCGGCGGGACCGTGGCCCCCACCGCGGGGCCGGGCGGCGGGGGGGGTGGCAGACGGGGGAAATTGGTGGAGAGCAC
>NZ_JAYSFE010000164.1:5767-8267 GCF_041913585.1 Allostella sp. | reverse complement strand
CCAGGTGGCGGACCAGTCGCCGCGGGTGGCGGCCTTGGAATATTCGGTCGAGCGGGTCTCGAAGAAGTTGGCGTGCTCGACGCCGTTGAGGATCGAAGTCAGCCAGGGCAGCGGGTGCTGCTCGACGTGGAAGAGGGCGGGCAGGCCGAGCTGCTTCAGGCGCCAGTCGGCGATGTAGCGGATGTAGCGCTTGAGGTCGGCGGCCGTCATGCCCTGGACCGGCCCCATCTCGAAGGCGAGGTCGATGAAGTCGTCCTCGAGGGCGACGACGGTGCGGCAGCAGTCGACGATGTCGTCCTTCACCGCCCGCGTCAGGCAGCCGGTCTCGCGCGCGAAGGCGTGGAAGAGGCGGACGATGCCCTCGCAATGCAGGCTCTCGTCGCGCACCGACCAGGAGACGATCTGGCCCATCCCCTTCATCTTGTTGAAGCGCGGGAAGTTCATCAGCATGGCGAAGCTGGCGAAGAGCTGCAGCCCCTCGGTGAAGGCGCCGAACATCGCCAGCGTGCGGGCGATGTCGGCATCGCTGCCGACCCCGAAATTCTGCATGTAGTCGTGCTTGGCCGCCATCTCGCGGTGCTGCAGGAAGGCGCCGTACTCGGACTCCGGCATGCCGATGGTGTCGAGCAGGTGGCTGTAGGCGGCGATGTGGATCGTCTCCATGTTGGAGAAGGCCGTCAGCATCATCTTGATCTCGGTCGGCTTGAACACCCGGCCGTAGCGCTCGTGGTAGCAGTCCTGCACCTCGACGTCGGCCTGGGTGAAGAAGCGGAAGATCTGGGTCAGCAGGTTGCGCTCGTGCGCCGTCAGCTTGCGCGCCCAGTCGCGGCAATCCTCGCCCAGCGGCACCTCCTCCGGCATCCAGTGGATCTGCTGCTGGCGCTTCCAGAACTCGTAGGCCCAGGGATACTCGAAGGGCTTGTAGAGCTTGCGGGCGGAGAGGAGGGGCATCGGGGGCTCGCGGGGCTGGAAGGTCAGGCGGCGGCGATGCCGGTCGAGCCGAAGCCGCCGGCGCCGCGCTGGGAGGTGGCCGAGAACTGGTCGACGATGGCGAATTCGGGCCGCAGGATCGGCACGAAGACGAGCTGGGCGATGCGGTCGCCGGGCTCGATCGTGATCGCCGCCGCCGCGTCGCCGGCGGGATTGCGGTTCCACACCGAGACCATGATCTCGCCCTGGTAGTCGGCGTCGATGACGGCGACGCCGTTGCCCAGCACGAGGCCCCGCTTGTGGGCGAGGCCGGAGCGCGGATAGATCATGGCGGCGACGGCGGGGTCGGCCATGTGGACGGCGATGCCGCTCGGCACCAGCACGGCCGGCGCCTGCGGCGCCAGCACCAGCGGCGCCTCCAGGCAGGCGACGAGGTCGATGCCGGCCGCCATCGGCGTCTGGTAGCCCGGCATCCCGAACCGGGCGAGCAGGTCCGGCCGCAGCAGGCGGATTTCGCAGCGCATGATCGGTCCCTCGATCCCGGCCGCCCTCACTGGCAGGCCAGGCACTCGTCGTAGTCGCGGACCTCGGCCAGCAGGCGGCGCCGGTCGATCGTGTTGTCGGCCTCGACGCCGCCGGCGAAGGCGGCGCGCTGCACGCTCTTCGAGCGGCAGTAGTAGAGGCTCTTCAGCCCCATCTCCCACGCCCGGTAGTGGAGCATGAGGAGGTCCCACTTCTCCGCGTCGCCCGGCAGGAAGAGGTTGAGCGAGGTCGACTGGCAGACATGGGGCGTGCGGTCGGCCGCGAACTCCAGCAGCCAGCGCTGGTCGATCTCGAAGGCGGTGCGGAAACACGCCTTCTCGTCCGCGGAGAGGAAGTCGAGATGCTGGACCGAGCCCTCGTGCTCCAGGATCGAATCCCAGACCTCGTCGCGATCGTGCCCCTTCTGGCGCAGCAGCGTCTCGAGATGGCGGTTCTTCACCGCGAACGAGCCGGACAGCGTCTTGTGGGTGTAGAGGTTGGCCGGGATCGGCTCGATGCCGGCCGAGGTGCCGCCGCAGATGATCGAGATCGAGGCCGTCGGCGCGATCGCGATCTTGTGGCTGAAGCGCTCCATGGTGCCGGTCTCGGCGGCGTCGAGGCAGGGACCGCGCTCGACCGCCAGCACCATCGAGGCGGCGTCGGCGCGCTCCTTGATGTGGCGGAAGATCCGCAGGTTCCAGGACTTGGCGAGCGCGCTCTCGAGCGGGATGCCCATGCCCTGCAGGAAGCTGTGGAAGCCCATGACGCCGAGCCCGACCGAGCGCTCGCGCATGGCGCTGTACTTCGCCCGCGCCATGGCGTCGGGCGCGCGCTCGATGAAGTCCTGCAGGACGTTGTCGAGGAAGCGCATGACGTCCTCGATGAAGCGGCGGTCGCCCTTCCACTCCTCCCAGGTCTCGCAGTTGAGCGACGACAGGCAGCAGACGGCGGTGCGGTCGCGGCCGAGATGATCCGGGCCGGTCGCCAGCGTGATCTCGCTGCACAGGTTGGAGGTGGTGACGGTGAGGCCGAGGTCGCGCTGGTGCTG
>NZ_JAYSFE010000164.1:0-5667 GCF_041913585.1 Allostella sp. | reverse complement strand
CGCCGCAGCGACCCCTGGCTGATCGCCAGCGTCAGGGAATCCATCACCCGGATGAAGGGGATGATCCCGGACGTCTTGCCGTTCAGGCCGACCTGCTCGCCGATGCCTCGGACCCGGCCCCAGTAGGTGCCGATGCCGCCGCCGCGCGCCGACAGCCAGACGTTCTCGTTCCAGGTGCCGACGATCTCGTCCAGGCTGTCGCCGACCGAGTTGAGGTAGCAGGAGATCGGCAGGCCGCGCCCGGTGCCGCCGTTCGACAGCACCGGCGTCGCCGGCATGAACCACAGGCGGCTGATGTAGCCGTAGAGGCGCTGGGCATGGTCGGCATCGTCGGCATAGGCGTCGGCGACGCGCGCGAACAGCGACTGGTAGGTCTCGCCCGGCAGCAGGTAGCGGTCGTCGAGCGTCGCCTTGCCGAAGTCGGTCAGGAGCTGGTCGCGGGTCGGGTCGATCGTGACCCGCCCCACCCGAAGCGCCCGGAAATCGCCGTCCATGCTGTCCCCCTGATGCCGTCCGCGTCGGTGGCGCGCCTTTGCACCCCCGACCCCACCTCGCGTGCGGCCCTATATCTAGGTTCATGGGAGCGTCGGCTGTCAAGATATTGACATGCTCGGGATTTCGTTGCCCGCGTCGCGGCGCCCATGGTAGCGCCGGGCGATCCCAAACGGAGCCCGTCATGTCCGCCGAACAGCCCGCTTCGCCGCCCGTCCTGACCATCGCCGGGGCGCGCGCGACCGTCCGCCTGAACCGGCCGGGGCAGCACAACCGCATCGAGCCGGACGACCTCCGGGTGCTGATGGACCATTTCGCCGCCGCCGCCGCCGACCCCGAGGTGCGGGTCCTGGTGCTGACCGGGACCGGCCGCACGTTCTGCGCCGGCTACGACATCGGCGCCCTCGCCCGCGGCCGGGCGCCGGTCGGCGGCGACGATTCGCCGCCGCTCTTCGGCGATGTCGTCGACCGGCTGGAGGACCTGCCGCTGCCGACCATCGCCGCCCTCAACGGCGGGGTGTTCGGCGGCGGCACCGACCTCGCCCTCGCCTGCGACTTCCGCATCGGCGTCGAGGGCGCGCGCATGTTCATGCCGGCCGCCCGTCTCGGCCTGCAATACTACGCGACCGGCCAGCGGCGCTATGTCGAGCGGCTCGGCCTCGGCGCGGCCAAGCGGCTGTTCCTCGCCGGCGAGACCCTGGACGCGACCGGCATGCTGGCGATCGGCTATCTCGACGAGGTCGTCACCGCCGACGGGCTGGGGTCGCGGGTCGACGGGCTGGTGGAGCAGCTCGCCGTCGGCTCGCCGCGGGCCATCGTCGGCATGAAGCGGACGCTGAACTCGATCGCCCGCGGCGCCCTCGACCGCGCCGCCGCCGACGCCGCCTATTCCGAGAGCATCCAGTCCGAGGACGCCGCCGAGGGCGTCAGGGCCTGGCACGAGAAGCGGCCGCCGGTGTTCCGCCGCGGCTGAGGTCGCGCCGCCCCACCACCGTCAGCCGGCTTCCGTCCCAGGCCACGAGCTCGAGTTCGCGGAGCGCGAGGCGCCGGTGCGCGAGCCGGCGCGCGCGGCGGCGGACGCGGCGCGCGGTCGGCGCGTCGAGGCCCGCCGCCACCGTCAGGTGCGCGCGGTAGGGGCCGCTCCCGCGCCGGTTGCCGGCGAAGGGGCCGCGGGCGAGGGCGTGGTGCAGGCGCGCCACCGCCGCCGCGCCGGCTGCTGCGACCGGCAGCACCACGTACCAGCCGCGCCGCCCGGTCCGGATGGGTTCGGGCCGGCCGAGCCGGATGGCGATGCTGCCATGGACCGCGACCGCCGCGAGGTGCCGTCGGGCCGCCCGCGCATCGGCCGCGATCGGGAAGACCAGCGTGACATGGGCGGGCACGCGGCCGTGGCGCGGGTCGAAGCGCCGGCGCAGGCGGTCGATGGCGCCGAGGTCGGCGGGACGTCCGGCCGGACGGGCGATCACCGCCAGCAGGGCGGCCGCCATCGCCGTCAGGAGAGCAGGTGGGCCGCGGTTCCGTCCGGCAGGGCCGGCACCGCCAACGGGGTTCGGGCCCGGCGCAGGGCGGCCGCGAAGGCCGGCATCGGGTCGCCGTCGAGGTCGCCCGGTGGGGCGGCCCAGGCATGGCGGATCCAGTGCGTCTCGAAGAACCAGGCGCCCTCGCCGAGGTCGATGGCCTGGTCGGCGGCGCCGGCCGCGACGGCGGCGCCGCGCCGGCTGCCGGCGGCGCAGATCATCGCGCGATGACGCCGCATCGTGGCCAGGGCCGTCTCGGCGAAGTGCGGCGCCGGCCGGGCGCCGGGCGCCAGCAGCAGGGTGTAGGACGAGGGCAGGAACCAGGTGAAGAGGAGCGGCGCCCAGGCGGGCGGCGGGCGGTCCTGGCGGAGGATCCGCACCGCCGGAAGCCGTCCCGATCCGTGCTGCGCCACGACCGCCGGATCATGGTCCGGCTGCAGCACCCAGATGTCGGCCGGCAGCATCGTCTGGGCGCGAAGGGCCGCGATCCCCGCGGCCACGGCGGCGGCGCCGCCGCCCGGCATCAGTGCCGAATAGGGCCCGACCCGCGGCCGCGATCCGGTCGGCGCCGTCATCGGACGGCCCGCGACGGCCGCGGCTCCTCGAGCAGGAGTTTCCAACCGACGGCGCGCAGGTGGTTCAGGGTGACGTTGCGCTCGATCGCGTAGCGCTCGCGGTCGAGATAGGCGGCGTGCCGGTCGTGGCCGATGTCCGGCTCCCGGTTCGCGGTCGTGTGCGGCGGCTCCTGCTGCGGGACCATGGTGCGGATGCCCCGGAGGGCGAGCGCGGCGGCGAAGTGCATGTCCTCGGCATTGCGCAGGTGGATCGGCGGGATCGTCCACATCGCCCGCGCCCACTCGCTGCGGAAGAGCCAGGAGCAGCAGCCGAAATCGACCATCATGTCCTGGGCGAGCCGGCCGAGGCTGGCCGGGTACATGCCGTTGCGCGGATCGGTCGAGCGCTTGGGCAGGATGCAGCCCTGGGCCGAGACGACGGCGCTGTAGTGGCGATGCTTCGCGCCCGCGTGTTCCAGCCAGCCGGGGCCGGGGATCATGTCGTCGTCGATGACGGTGGCGAGCGGGGTCTCGACCATGGCGGCGAGCGCAAAGCGGCCGAAGAAGCCGAGATCGTGCTCGGACCGGACATAGTTGACCCGCGCCCAGTCGATCGACCGGACCGCTGGCTCGGGGTCGGTGTGGGTGCCGCAATGGTAGATCCAGACTTCCCGGGGCGGCCGCGTCTGGGCGCGAAGAGCCGCCAGCTGGCGGGCCAGCGTCGGCCGCTTCCAGACCGTCAGGATCGCCGTCAGCGGTTCGTCCGGATCGTCAGACGTCAAGGTTGGCCACCTTGAGCGCGTTCTCCTGGATGAAGTCCCGCCGGGGTTCGACGACGTCGCCCATCAGGGTCGAGAAGACCTGCTCGGCGTCGATGGCGTCGCTGACCTTGACCTGGAGCAGGGCGCGCGCGTTGGGGTCGAGCGTCGTCTCCCAGAGCTGGTCCGGGTTCATCTCGCCGAGACCCTTGTAGCGCTGGGTGGTGACGCCGCGCCGGCCCTCGGCCAGCACCGCCTCGACCAGCGACAAGGGGCCGGTGACCGGGAAGGCGCGATCCTTGATGCGGAGCGTGCCGGCGCCGGCGAAGCTGGCGGCGAGGTCGCCCGCCATCAGGGCGAGCCGCCGCGCCTCGCCCGAGGCGACCAGCGACGCCTCGACGACGTAGCGTTCGGCGACGCCGCGCACGACCCGCTGCACCGCGAAGCCCGCGCCATCGGCGAGGCCGATCCAGGTCCGCTCGAGCTCCGGCGCCAGCCCGTTGAGGCGCTGGGCGACCGCGGCCGCGGCGGCGGCCGGATCGGCCAGGCCCTCGGGCGTCAGCACGCCGGCGATCGCCGCCTGCTCGATCGTCGGCAGATGGCCGATGCGGCGGGCGAGCGGCGCCATCAGCGCGCGCGCCTGGCGCGCCTCGTCGACCAGCGCCCGGAGGTCGGCGCCGATGCGCCTCGCCCCGTCATGCTGGTCGAAGGCGGCCTCGTCGAGCCCGGCCGACACCAGGTACTCGTCGAGCGCCCGGTCGTCCTTGAGGTAGACGGCGGAGTTGCCGCGCTTGGCGCGATAGAGCGGTGGCTGGGCGATGTAGACGTAGCCGCCCTCGAAGAGCGCCGGCATCTGGCGGAAGAAGAAGGTCAGCAGCAGGGTGCGGATGTGGCTGCCGTCGACGTCGGCGTCCGTCATGATGATGATCTTGTGGTAGCGCAGCTTGGTGATGTCGAAGCCGCCGTTCTTCGCCTCGTCCGGGCCGATGCCGGTGCCGAGCGCGGTGATGAGGGTGGTGATCTCCTGCGAGCTCAGCATCTTGTCGAAGCGCACGCGCTCGACGTTCAGGATCTTGCCGCGCAGCGGCAGGATCGCCTGGAAGCGGCGGTCGCGGCCCTGCTTGGCCGAGCCGCCCGCCGAATCGCCCTCGACCAGGAAGAGTTCCGACTGCGCCGGGTCCTTCTCCTGGCAGTCGGCGAGCTTGCCGGGCAGGCTGCCGAGGCCGAGCCCCTTGGGTCCGCGGGCGATCTCGCGCGCCTTGCGCGCCGCCTCGCGCGCCGAGGCGGCGCGGTACATCTTCTCCACGATGATCCGGGATTCGGCCGGATGCTCCTCGAACCATTGCCGCAGCCGGTCGCCCACCACCGCCTCGACCGCCGGACGGACCTCGGAGGAGACGAGCTTGTCCTTGGTCTGCGAGGAGAACTTGGGGTCCGGTACCTTGATCGACAGCACGCAGGTCAGGCCCTCGCGCATGTCCTCGCCGGTGAGCTGGAGTTTCTCCTTCTTGGCGAGCCCGCTCTCCTGGGCATAGGCGTTGACGGTGCGGGTGAGGGCGGCGCGGAAGCCGGCGAGGTGGGTGCCGCCGTCGCGCTGCGGGATGTTGTTGGTGAAGCACAGCATCGTCTCGTGGAAGCTGTCGTTCCACTGCAGCGCGACGTCGACCGTGACCCCGTCGCGCTCGCCGCCGATGGCGAGCGGCGTCCGGTGCTCGCTCTTCTTGGAGCGGTCGAGATACTGCACGAAGGCGGCGATGCCGCCGTCGTAGTGGAAGGTCTCGCTGCGGCCGTCGACGCCGCGGGCGTCCTTGAGGACGAGGGTGACGCCGGAGTTGAGGAACGCCAGTTCGCGCAGCCGGTGCTCCAGCGTCGCGAAGTCGAACTCGGTCTTCGTGAAGGTCTCCTTCGACGGCAGGAAGGTGACCTCGGTGCCGCGCCGCTCGGTCGGGCCGACGACGGCCAGCGGCTCCACCCGCTCGCCGTGGCGGAAGCGCATGAAATGCTCCTGCCCGTCGCGCCAGATGCGCAGGTCCAGCCGCTCGGACAGCGCGTTGACGACCGATACGCCGACGCCGTGCAGCCCGCCCGAGACCTTGTAGGAATTCTGGTTGAACTTACCGCCGGCATGGAGCTGGGTCATGATGACCTCGGCTGCCGACACGCCCTCCTCGACATGGAGGTCGACGGGGATGCCGCGGCCATTGTCGTCGACGGTGACCGAGCCGTCGGCGTTGAGCACGACGTTGACGCGCGTCGCCCAGCCGGCCAGCGCCTCGTCGATGGCGTTGTCGACGACCTCGTAGACCATGTGGTGCAGGCCCGAGCCGTCGTCGGTGTCGCCGATAT
>NZ_JAYSFE010000163.1:0-8453 GCF_041913585.1 Allostella sp. | reverse complement strand
GTCAGCCTGAGCGGCCAGTACAATCTGGGTTTCATCGGCCTGCGCGCCGGGCCGGAGGCCCGGCGCCTGGTCGCCTGGTGGCGCGACCGCATCGCCTGGAACTGCATCGAGGACGCCGCCAACGGCACCTTCGTCGACCAGAAGGTGGTGGACCATTTCCCGGCCCTTTCGGACGCCGTCCACCTCATCCGCCATTCCGGGTACAACGTCGCCTACTGGAACGTCCACGAACGCCCCGTCGACCAGCGCGCCGGCACCTGGACGGCCGCCGGCCAGCCGCTGGTGTTCTTCCACTATTCCGGCTTCGAGATGTTCGGCGCCGGCATCAGCCGGCACGTCGCCCTGCCGCAGGCCCGCGGCGGCGCCGTCGATACGCTGCTCCGCGACTATGGCCGCCGCCTGCTCGCGCGGGGCGACCTCGCCCATGCGGTGCGGCCGTACGACTACGACCGGCTGCCGGATGGCACCCGGCTGTCGGCGGCGCTGCGCCGCGCCCTGCACCGGGCGCTGGAACAGGGTGCGGCGGGACCAGGCGACCTGCTTCGACCGGGGTGGCTGGTGGAGCCGGTCCCGGCGACGCGCGACCTCCCCTATGGCGGCACGATCCCGCGGGTGCTGCAGTTCCTGCGCCGCTTCGGCGACCTCCCGGCCGAGGCGATCGCCGCGTTCGAGCGTTTTCTCGACGCCGATGCCGAGGGGCGGCGCCGCGCCCTCATGCCCCTGCTGGCGGCGCTGCACGCCGTCGGCGCCGTCGACGTCGGCACTGCCGAGCGGCTGATCGACCGGACGCCGGTGCCGCCGCCCGCCGACGGACGGCCGGTCGATCTCGTCTGGCCGGTCGCGCGAACGGTCGAGGACGCACCCGCCGCCCTGACCATCCCGGCGCTGCCGCTGCTGCTCCACGCCGCGCGCGCCGACCTGACCGACAGCTTCGACCTCGCCGACGGCGCCGGCATCGCCGCCTATCTCGCCTGGTTCCTCTCGATCGGGCTCGCCGGCTGGACCGCCGACCCCGACACCGTCGCGGCGATCGCGGTCGCGCTCGACGCGGAGCCGTTCGCGGGGTCGGCGACGGAGGAGCCCGCCAGCCTGCTCGACGCAGCGCTGGCGCGCCTGCTCGCCCCCGATTCCGACGCGATGCGCGGCCGGCCGGCGGCGGCGCGCGCTCTGGCCGCGCTCCTCGAGGGCAGCCGGCCGGCGGGGCTGCGGCCGGCCCTGGCCCAGGTCGTCCGGACCTGGCTCTGGCACCGCCGGGACGGAACCCTGCCGCGCATCCTGCGCCTGCTCTCCGGCTCGCCCCGGCTGCGCGAGCGGCTGCTCGGCCGCACGGCCGGCCGCCGGGCGAGCATGGAGGCCATCGCGGCCGCGTTCGATCGCGCCGGCCTGCCCGGCCTCGGCCGAGCAAACGCTCCGGCGCGGCCGGCGGCGGCCCCGCCTGCCCCCCCGGAGGCCGGCACCGTCGTCGTCGGCCCGTTCGCCACCACCTCCGGCGTCGGCCACAGCGCGCACGGCGTGGTGGCCGCGCTCGCGGCGGCCGGCCTGCGACCGGAGACGGTCGACCTGCTGGGCTCCGCGGCCGTCGCGGACGGCGTCGCGCCGTCGCTGCTGGTGCTGCATGCCAATGCCGATGTCACCCTCGACGCCGTCGTCAAGTTCGAGCCGCTGTGGCGGCGGGCGCGGCGCCGCGTCGGCTACTGGTACTGGGAGCTGCCGGCGATGACCCGGCGCATGGCGGCACCGGCGATGCTGCTCGACGAGATCTGGGTGGCGAGCGAGTTCGTGCGCCGTGCCGTGGCGCCCGTCGTCGGCTGCCCGGTCCGCGTCTGCCCGCCGATCCTGCGGCCGTCGGACTTCGCGCCGAGCGCCGACGGGGGCGGGAGCTTCGGCGCCGGCCGCCGCGGCTTCCGGTTCCTCGGGGTCGTCGACGCCCGTTCCTTCGTCGCCCGCAAGAACCCGGAGGGCATCGTCCGCGCCTTCCGGCATGCGTTCCCCGACGGCGACGAGCCGGTCGAGCTGGTGGTGAAGCTGAGCAACGCCCACCAGAACAATGCCGACCTGGCGCGGTTCCGCGAACTCGCCGGCGGCGACCGCCGCATCCGCCTGCTGGAGGGCACCTTCTCGTCGGTCGAGATGAACGACCTCTACGAATCCGCCGACTGCTTCGTCTCGCTGCACCGCTCCGAGGGGCTCGGGCTCGGCATCGCCCAGGCCATGATGCTGGGCCGGGCGGTGGTGGCGACGGGCTATTCCGGACCGATGGACTTCATGTCGGCCGCCACCGCCTTCCTCGTTCCCTATCGGCTGGTCCCGGTCGCGCGCGACGCCTATCCCGACTGGCTGGGCCAGGAATGGGCCGAGCCCGACGAGCGGGCGGCGGCGGTCTACATGAAGGAGCTGGCGCGCAGCCCGGCGGCGGGGCGGGCAGTGGGCGCGCGCGCCGCCGAGGCGGTGCGCCGGCATTTCGCCGGCGATCGCGTGGTCCGCCTCATGTCGCGACCGGAACCGCCACGCGCCGGCGCGGCGGCGGAGTGATCTCGCCGGCAGCGGCGACGGCGTGGTCGATCAGCCGGTCGAGCACGGCCGTCGCCGCGCAGGTCGCCCGCCAGCCGATCGCCCGCCATGTCTCGCGCGGGTCGCCCGTCGAGCGCGCGAGATCGGCGGGACGGACCATCGCCGGATCGACCGCGAGCCGTCCCTCCGCGGCGATGCCGAGGCGACGCATGCCATGGTCGACCATGGCGTTGAGCGACGTCGCGGAGCCGGTGGCGAGCACGAGGTCGACCGGGACCGGCAGCCGCGCCTGGCGGTAGAGCGCGTCCATGTATTCCTCGGCCCAACCCCAGTCGCGCACGACGTCGGTGCGGCCGAGGCGCAGGCACCGGAGACGGCCGGCGCGCAGGTCGACGAGCGAGCGGGCGAGCTTGGGCAGGACGAAGTGCGACGGCCGGAGCGGCGATTCGTGCGGGAAGAGATGGGCGAGCGCGGCATCGACGCCGAACACGTCGCGATAGTTCCGCAGCATCATCGCGGCCGACGCCTTCGACACCGCGTAGGGGCTCCGTGGATTCCAGGGCGTGCCGGCGGCGGCCCCGGCCGCGGGCGTCTCCCCGAACACCTCCCCGGACGATGCGAAGACGTACCGCGCGCGCGATCCCTCGCGCCGCAGCGCCTCGAGGATGAAGAGGTTCAGGTTGCCGTTGTCGAGCAGCGTCTCCATCGGGCGCTCGAAGGAGGCCCCGACGGAGGACATGCCGGCGACGTTGACGATGATGGCGGGCTGCAAGGCACCCAGGAGCTCCGCCGTGGCATCCGCCGACGCCAGGAAGTCGCCGACCATCCCGGCGAAGCACGGCCGATAGTCGCCGAGGTCGCGCCGGGCGTCCGCCGGCGGACGGCGGCTGACGCCGACCACGGCATAGCCCCCTCGGGCGAAGCGGCGGCCCACCAGCCGCCCGTCCTGGCCGGTCGCGCCGAAGACGAGGCAGACCGGCGGCGAGGACAAGGCGCCCGCCCGCTCAGAGCTCGAACTGGTCGAGGATGCTGATGAACTTCGCCGGCTCGGCCTGGAGCTGCTGCAGCGTCAGGCCCATGACGGTGACGGAGTTGCCGCCGCCGAGGTCGATGGTGACGGCGTCGCCGGCCGCCGACGCGCGCGCCAGCACGTCGGCGACGCTGGCGAAGACGATGCCGTTCATCGCGCTGAGGAACACCAGCCGGTCGTCGTCGCCGAAATCGAGCACCACGTCGTCGCCGCCGTCGCCCGCGAAGAAGAAGGCGTCGCCGTCCGCGCCGCCCGCCAGCGAATCGTCGCCGCGGTCGCCCGTCAGCGTGTCGGCGCCGGCGCCGCCCTGCAGCAGGTCGGCCTCGCCGCCGCCGAACAGCCCGTCGGCGCCGTCACCCCCCTGCAGCGTGTCGGCGCCGGCCGCGCCATAGACGAGGTCGTCGCCGCCGTCGCCCAGCACGAGGTCGTCGCCGCCGTCCCCGAAGAGCTTGTCGCCGCCCGCGCCGCCCGCGACGGTGTCGTTGCCCTGGCCGGCATAGGCGGTGTCGGCGCCGTCGCCGCCCTCCAGGACGTCGTTCCCCTTGGCGCCGAAGATCCAGTCGTCGCCGACATCGCCCAGGACGGTGTCGTCGCCGAGGTCGCCGAAGGCGCTGTCGTTGCCGCCGCCACCATAGGCGAGGTCGTTGCCCTGGCCGCCGAACGCCCAGTCGTGGCCGGCGCCGCTCTCGATCGTGTCGTCGCCCTTGTTGCCCCAGACGACGTCGTTGCCGGCTTCGCCGCGGACGAGGTCGTCGCCGTCCCAGGCGAGCACCGCGTCGTCGCCCTCGCCGCCTTCGACCGTATCGTCGCCGGCCGACGGCAGCATCGTGTCGTTGCCGGCCGAGCCGTCGAGGAAGTTGGCGCCCGAGTTTCCGACCAGGATGTTGCCGGCCCCGTTGCCGATCCCGGTCAGGGCCGCCGGGCCGTTGAGGACGAGATGGTCGTGCTCGTCGTCGAGGACGAGGTTCTCCGTCGATGTCACGAAGTCGGCGGCCACGAGCGCGTTCACGTCCAGGAAGCCCTGGATGATCTGCTGCTCGAGGACGCTGCGCTCCCCGTCGTCGAAGATCCCACCGGGAATGGTCGCCATCTCTACACCTCCACCGGAAGCGGCCCGGGGCCGCCTCGTACGATCGCAACGGCCGCCGGAGCGCCCGCGTCCCTAGACATCGAGGACGAAATCGGCGGTCGTCTGGATCCGCCACGCGTCGAGCCGCCAGGTTTCGAGGTTCGCCGCCGCGTCGGCCGACAGGCCGCCGAGCCACGACAGCGAGCCGATGTCGAAGGCGTCGTGCTGGACGGCGTAGCCGGCGAGGCCGGCGTTGAACCACAGGATCTCCTGCGCACCGTCCCCGTCGAGGTCGACCAGCCCGTCGATCTCCCAGGCGCTGCCGTGCGAGCCGATCCAGGTCTCCGACGCGCGGTCGATGCCGCCGCTCGCGGTGTCCTCTTCCAGCGTGGTGATCGCGATGGCGTCGTCGGCCGAGTTCTGCCAGAGCAGGTCGATGGTGCCATCGCCGTCGAGATCGCCGGTCTCGACGAGCGCCCAGCCGGCGCCGGGAGAGCCGAACCATTCGGTGACCGCGGCGTCGTGCGACGTGAAGGCCGCCCCGTTCAGGCCGTCGTTCCACCACAGGAAGTCGGCATTGCCGTCGCCCAGGAAGTCCGCCACCGCGATCAGGTCCCAGCCGGCTCCGGGGCTGACCCCGTACCAGGTGGCACCGACGTTGGTGGCGATCGGCGACAGGGCCGTCCCGACCAGGACCTCGCTTTCCCAGACCAGTTTCATGCCGTTGCCGTCGACGTCGGCGACGCCGGCAAACGTGAAGTCGGGGCCGAGCGAGACGCCGCTGCCGGCGACGCCGGGTCCGTCCGAGACGAGGGCGGTCTGGCGGTCGGCGCTCACCCAGACGAGGTCGTCGACGTCGTCGCCGTCGACGTCCAGGATCGCATCGACGGTGAAGCCGGCCCCCGGCGCGCCGACCCAGGCGGCCGCTCCGACCGACGCGCCGTCGACCGGCGACCAGGCCGCGCCCTGGAACGTCGCGTTCCACCACAGCAGGTCGTCGTCGGCGTCGCCGTCGAAATCGCCGAAGCCGAGGAGGGTCCAGCCGGGGCCGGGCGACAGGTCGACCGGGTAGGCCAGGCGCTGGGCGTCGGTCGCCTCGACATTGCCGATCCATTCGGCGCTGCCGAAGTCCAGCGGGTCGCGCTGGATCGCATAGCCGCCGAGATCCGGGTTCCGCCAGAGGATCTCGTCGTTGCCGATGCCGTCCGCATCGAAGATGCCGGCGAAGGTCCAGCCCGGTCCCGGTCCGCCCAGCCAGACATTGCTGCTGGCCGCGATCGCGCCGGTGCCGCCGTCGGTCGCGAGCTGACCGACGATCGCCGCCCCGCTGGTCTCGTCGAACCACAGCAGGCCGTCGACCGCGCCGCCGAAGTCGCCGTGGCCGAGATAGGTCCAGCCGGTCCCGGGATCGCCGACGGCCGCGGTGACCCCGCCGGTGGCGACGGCGTTGAAGGCGGTGATCGCGACGTCGTCGCCGCCGTTGGCGAGCCAGATCAGGTCGTCGCGCCCGTCGCCGCCGAGATCGGCGACCGCCGCGAGCGACCAGCCGGAGCCGGGATGGACGCCGTAGAAATCCGCGCCGGCGTTGCTGGTCGCCGTGGTGGTGGCGACGCCGCCGATCGCCGGGTCGGTCCACAGGAGCTTGTTGCCGGTGCCGTCGAGGTCGCCGATGCCGGCGAACTGCCAGTCGTCGCCCAGCTCCACCGCGGTCGTGCCGATGCCGGCCCCGTCGGCGACGACGGCCGTCTGACCGTCGGCGCTCTTCCAGACGAGGTCGTCGGTTCCGCCGCCGTCGACGTCGGTGATCTCCGCGACCGTGTAGCCGGCCGCCGGCGCCCCGATCCAGGTCGCGGCGCCGACCGACAGGCCGTCGACCTCGCCCCAGGCGGCGCCACCGAGCGCGGCGCTCCACCACAGCAGGTCGTCGTCGCCGTCGCCGTCGAAGTCCCCGGTGCCGGCGAGCTCCCAGCCCGATCCGGGGGGCGCCGCCAGCGCCACGTTGGTGAAGCCGGCGGGCGTGCCCTCGGCGAGCGCGACGATGCCGCGCGGATCCCACGCGAAGACGTAGTCGGCGTAGCTCGGCTGCTCGGGCACCGCCGGGGCGAAGACCAGGACCCCGCCCGCCAGCGTGCCGTCGAGTTCCTGCTCGGCGACGAGGGTGACCTGGAGGTCGGAGCCCGCGACCGTGTCGGTGCCGATCTCGATCACATGGTGCCAGGCGCCGCCGACCTCGCTCGTCGAGATCGTGTACTGGCCCTGTGTCAGGGTCTCCGGCGCGGCCACGACCTCGGTCGCGCCCGGCACCGCCGAAAGGTCGATCCCCTCGCCGCTGGCGAAGTCGTCGAACGACAGAAACGCCTTCGGCCCGCCCGCCAGCGCCGCCGGATCGACCACGACCAGATCGCCGGCGCCGCCGCCGGTGAACCGGTCGCTGCCGAGCGACGCCGTCAGCGTGTCGGCGCCGGCACCGCCGGAGAAGGTGTCGTTGCCCGGCCCGCCCTCGATGCTGTCGCCGCCGTTGTTGGCGATGATCGCGAAGGTGCCGGTGGCGTCGGGGCTGGTGGTCAGCACGTCGGCGCCGACCGTGCCCTCGATCGTCAGGGTCGACAGGGTCCGGTTGTCGAAGGCACCGGTCTCGGCCCCGCTGACGGTCACGTTCTGGACCAGGGCGTCGGTCGGACCGGCATTGGTCTTGCCGGGCTCGCCGATGCGGACCGCCGTGCTGGTGCCGTCGATCGAGCCGTTGCGGATCGTCACCCCGTCGAGGGTCGCCGGATCGCCGCTGTAGGACGGCGCGTCGTCGCGCGCCTTGACGACGATGGCACCGCCGAACTCGTGCGCCGGGCCGCCGCCGTCGCTGCGGCCGACGTCGATGAAGGTGAAGTTCTCGATCAGGATGTCGGCGAAGTCGTCGTACTTGAGGTTGATGTCGATGCCGTTGCCGAACTGGCCGATGCCGGCGCCGAAGAGGACGCTGTCGGCACCGCGGCCGAACTCGCCGACATTGTCCATGGCGACGCCGGTGATCGTCGCCTGCTCGAGCTGCTCGACATAGATGCCCTTGAACAGCAGGTCCTCGAAATCGACGCCGTCGATGAGGACGTTGCCGAACCCGCCCGCATCGGTCGCGCCGAAGACGTGGAATCCCGACCCGCCGTCGCGGATCGTGCCGCCGGTCATGGTGAAGCCGTCGACCTCGACCGCCGTGCCCTTGCGCACGCCGATGACGTTGTCTTCGAGGACGACATCCTCGAGGCGGACGCTGTCGCCGCCCGTCAGGGCCACGCCGTTGCTGTAGTCGCGGATCGTCAGGTCGCGCAGGGTGACGTTGTCGGCGCTGATCCGGAAGCCGTCGCCGGCCGAGACGATCGAGGTCTCGGTCTGGAGCCAGTCGAAGGTCGCGCCGGCGAAGGAGTCGTTCAGTTCGTTGAGCTGGCCGTCGATCACCGCGCCGGGGCCGGCGCCGGCGATCGTCACCGACTTGGCGATGTCGAGGTTGAGGATGCCGGTGTAGGTGCCGTCGCCGAGCAGGATCGTCTCGCCGCCGGTCGCCGCCGCGAGCGCGTCGGCGATCGAGTCGAAGCCGCCGCCCGCCGTGTCGACCAGGAGATAGGTCGTGCCGTCGACCGCAACCTTCTCGACCCCGTCCAGCGTATCGGCGTCGACGCCGTCCTGGACGATCCACTGGCTGCCGGCGAAGGAGAGCGTGGCGCCGGCGCCGAAGACCGCGGTGTCGACCCCCTCGCCGCCCTCGATCCGGTCGGAGCCGCCGCCGCCGTCGAAGGTGTCGGCGCCGGGGCCGCCGACCAGCGTGTCGGCGCCCAGCCCGCCCGCGAGGTCGAA
>NZ_JAYSFE010000162.1:0-8552 GCF_041913585.1 Allostella sp. | reverse complement strand
GTTCGGCCAGTCGGTCGACGGCGACCAGAAGCTCGGCCGCTAGCGCGAGGCCCCGGCGGCCGGTCCGCCCCAGCCCCCCCGCGGGCCGGCCTCCCCCCGGGCCGGCCCCGGACCGGCCGCCACCCCCGCCTCGCCACCAGACCCGATCGAGCGGGCCGCGGATTCCTCTCCGCGGCCCGCTTCGTTCGTCCGACGGGACCGCGGTCAGGTCACGGACCCACTGGAACTTTTGAGCGGCCAGGGAGATAATGTTCTTGAAGCGCCGCCTTTGCCGGCCGGCGCAGCCAGTTGTACCGACGAAGGGATCGCCCGATCGATGAGCCAGCCGGGGGCGCCTGCGATGCGCATCCAGTACGGGGCCCTGCCCTACCGTATCGACGCCACGGGCACGCTCGAGATCCTGCTCATCACGACGCGACGGACCCGCCGCTGGGTGATCCCCAAGGGCTGGCCGATCAAGGGGCTGAAACCGGAGAAGTCGGCCGCGCGCGAGGCCTACGAGGAAGCCGGGGTCAGCGGTTCGGTTGGCAAGCGCCCGATCGGGCGCTTCACCTATGCCAAGAGCCTGAATGACGACGGCCGGGTCATTCCGTGCGAGGTCCGGGTGTTTCCGCTGAAGGTGAAGCGCCAGAGCATCACCTGGCTCGAGGCGGCCACGCGCGACACGCGCTGGCTGGCGCCCATCGAGGCGCTGCAACTCGTCGACGAGCCCGGCCTGCGGGCCCTCATCGCGGAATTCTCCGGCATGGTATTCACCGGCGCGGCGGCGGCCGAGTAGGGCCGCCGGCCGCGCCCGCCGGCTAGATCTCCTCGTCCTCGAAATCCTCCGCCACCTGGCTGCCGACGATGTAGCCGGCGGCCATGCCGATCATCGTGCCGAGCGCGTCGCCGATGAGCGCTTCGCCCAGCACGGCGCCGATGACGATGGCGCCGACGACGATCGCGACGTGCTTCAGCGTGATGCCGGTCGTCTCGATCTTGGGCGGGGTGATGGTCACCGACGGCGCCGCCGACTGGGCGAAGGACAGGCTGGGCAAGAGGCAGAGAAAGAGGATGGCGAGGAGCTTGCGCATGGGTGCCTCCGGGACGCGATCTCGTCACAGCCTACACCAATCCCGCGCAGGCGGAAGAGCCGCCTCCGCCCGTGCTATGCTGCTTCCCATGGCAACGGGACGGATGGGAGGCCAGCATGCCACCGGCGGATCCATTCGGACTGGAACGGTTCGTCCGGGCCCAGGAACCGATCCTCGAGCGGGCGCTGGCGGAACTGCGCGCCGGCCGCAAGACGACGCACTGGATGTGGTTCGTCTTTCCCCAGCACGTCGCGCTCGGACGCTCGCCGATGGCGGTCAACTACGGCATCCGGTCTCCGGACGAGGCCCGCGCCTACCTCGCCCACCCGCGGCTCGGGCCGCGCCTCGCGGCGGCGGCGCGCATCGTGATCGATCACGCGGACCAGCCGCTCGAGGCGATCTTCGGCCCGCTGGACGCGATGAAGTTCCGCTCGTCGATGACCCTCTTCGCGGCCGTCGTCGCGGAGGACGAGGAGGACTGGCCGTTCCAGGCGGCGCTCGACGCCTGCTGCGGCGGCCGGCCGGACCCGGCGACGCTCGCGCTCCTGGATCGGCGGCGCTGACGCCGGGTCGCCAGATATCGACGGGCAATGGGCGCCGGAGAGGATGAAACCCGGAACTCGCATGTGCTGGTCTCCGCGAGACGATCTCCTTGGCCGGTGGAGGTGACGAGCGCCGCCGATCTCACGGCGGATCGGGGCGCTCGTCGGCGCATCACGCCTTGATGCGCTCGATCACCACCGGCACCGGCCGGCAGACCGTGTTGCAGACGGGGGAGTGCTGCAGGGCGTAGTTCAGCAGATCGTCGAGCTCCTGGTCGGTGCAGTCCGCCTTGACGTGCATCTGGATGTTGATCTGCTCGTAGCCGGCCGGGACGCTGTCGTCGAGGCCGAGCAGCCCCTGAAGATCGATGTTCCCCTTGAGTTCGGTGGACAGCTCGCGGATGGCGATGCCGCGCGCCATGGCGTGAAGCACGAAGGTCGTCGTCACGCAGCCGGCAAGGGCATGAAGCAGGAATTCGACCGGGTTGGCGCCCTCGTTGTCGCCGAGCAGCACCGGCGGCTCGCCGTTGGTGAACTCGAAAGATGCCGCACGGGAAGTATCCTCCTGTCCGGCGCCATAGAAGTCGCGGATCGTGGAGCGGTTCTCGCCGCCGTTGACCCATTTGTTGCGGGCGCGGAACTGGAAGCGGGCGAGGCTCTTGTCGGCCTTCAGCGCAGCGATCGTGTCGACGGCGGCCTGGACATTGAGGCCGTTGATGTGGGTCGGCTGTGCAGCGACGGCGAGACTTGCGGTCATGGCTGTTCTCCAATCCTCGAGACTTGCGTTGCATCTGCCGGCCGCAGTCCTCGGACCTTGCGTCGGCGAGGCGAAAACTAGGGGCTCGCCAGGGGAGGAGATAAGAACGGGTTTTGCCAGAAACGGTCCGTTCATGCCAAATTCGCTTCTGCCATGATGGAACCGGCTCCGCCCGCCATCGATGCCTTTATCTTGGCTTTGCCGGAGACTGCCGGATCGGCCCTTTACGGCATGGTCGATGTGCTTGCTTCCACCGGCACGCTTTGGCGGGAACTTGTCGGCGAGCAGCCAGGTCACCGGCTGATCCGGCCGCGGATCGTATCTCCGTCACTCGAGCCCTTCCGCTGCGGCCACGGCATCCCGATAAGCCCCGATATCGACATCGCGAAGGTTGCGCGTCCGGAACTCGTCATATTGCCGGAGCTCTGGCTTGCGCCGACCGATGACCTGAATGAGCGCTATCAGGATGTGAAGGAGTGGATTCGCCGTTGTTACCGGGACGGCGCCACCATCTACACGGCCTGCTCGGGATCGGTCCTTCTCGCGGCGACGGGACTGCTCGATGGCCGCGACGCGACCTCGCACTGGGGTTACCAGGATCTCTTTCGCAGGAGCTTTCCAGCGGTTCGCTTCAACCCGAAGCCCAACCTCGTAATCGCCGACCCCGCCGGGCGGATCGTTACGGCGGGCGGAACGACGTCGTGGCACGACTTGGCGCTGCACATCATTTCCCGCCATTGCAGCCCGGGCGAGGCGCTGCGCATCGCCAAGGTCTATTTGCTGAAATGGCACGACGCCGGACAGCTTCCCTTTGCCAGTCTCGTCCGCCGGCAGCCGCATGCGGACGCCGTGGTTCGCCGGGCGGAAGAATGGCTCGCCAACAACATCCGGGAGGCGAATGCCGTGTCGGCCGTCGTCGATGCTTGCGGGATACCGGAACGGAGCCTGAAACGGCGGTTCAAGACGGCCACGGGCTCGACCCTGATCGAGCATGTGCAGAATTTGCGAATTGAGACGGCGAAACGGCTGCTGGAATCCGGCGACCAGTCCGCCGACGAGATCGCCGCGGTCGTCGGTTACGACAATCCTGCCTTCTTCCGCCGACTGTTCAAACGCTCGACCGGCCTGACACCGGGCGCCTACCGAAAAATGTTCCGGCCGCTCGCCGCCGCCCCGAGTGCGAAAATGCTCGCTCGAGCTGATTGAACGCGGAGCGGGATGCGACCGATCGAGTTGGTCTCCAGACTTGGCTGCTCAACGAGCTGTTCGCTCGCGCGATCATGCGCGAGTCTGCGAACCAGCATTGCGTCCGGTAGAATGGCGCGCCCGAAGAGATTCGAACTCCTAACCCCCAGATTCGTAGTCTGGTGCTCTATCCAGTTGAGCTACGGGCGCGCACTGGACGGGGGCGGTGGCCGCCCTCGCGGAGGCCGGGACACTACGCAAACGGGTCCCGGCATGCAAGGGCGGATTTGGGGCCTTCAGAAGGCTGCGACAATCCCGTCCGCGCGCGGGTCGGCGGCGCCGGCGAGCGCGCCGTCGGGACCGCGGACGATCATGCCGGCATGGCCCATGAGGTCGCTGAACTCCTCGACCGGCTCGACGTCATGGCCGGCGCCGCGCAGCGCCGCCACCGTCTCCGCCGGCATCCGCGCCTCGACCTTGAGCGTCGTCGCCTCCCGCCCCCAGGTGCGGCCGAGCAGCCAGCGCGGCGCCGTCACCGCCTGCTGGGGGGCCTGGCCCGCCAGGAGGCGGGTCAGGATCGCCGCCTGGGTCTGCGGCTGACCCTCGCCGCCCATGGTGCCGTAGGTCACGGTCCGGCCGTCGGCGAGGCAGGCCAGCGCCGGGTTCAGCGTGTGGAACGGCAGCCGGCCGGGCGCCAGCGCCCGCAGCGCCGTCGGGTCGAGCGAGAAGGACGCGCCGCGGTTCTGCATCAGGAGGCCGGTGTCGCGCAGCACGACCCCCGAGCCGAACTCCCAGTAGATGCTCTGGATGAAGGAGACCGCCCGGCCGGCGCCGTCGACCGCCCCCATCCAGATGGTGTCGCCGCGGGCCGGCGCCTGCGGCGGCCAGGGTGCCGCCCGGGCCGGGTCGATCGCCGCCGCATCGGCCGCGAGCTGCGCCGGCGACAGGAGGTCGGCCGGATCGCGCGTCATCGCCGCCGGATCGGCGACGTGGGCGTCGCGCAGGAGGAAGGCGCGCTTGGTCGCCTCGACCAGCCCATGGACGTGGGCGAAGCCCTCGGCCGCGGGCGCGCCCAGCCGGTCCCAGAGGGCGAGGATCGCCAGCGAAGACACGCCCTGGGTCGGCGGCGGCAGGTTGAAGACGCGGCCGGCGCCGATCGCGACCGCCAGCGGCGCGACGACGGCCGCCCGGTGGCGGGCGAGATCGGCCGCGGCGACCGGCGAGCCGGCACGCTCCAGATCGGCCGCGATCGCGCGCGCGAGATCGCCGCGATAGAAGCCGTCGAGCCCCTCCGCACCCAGCCGGCGCAGCGTCCCGGCGAGCGCCGGGTTGCGCATCGCCTGCCCCGGCACCGGCGGCCGCCCGTCCGGCAGGAAGACATCGCGGAAGCCGGGGGCGTCGCCGATCTCCGCCGCCTTCTCCGCCGTGTAGCGGGCCTGGCTCGCGGTCGCCGGCATGCCGGCCTCGGCATGGTGGACGGCCTCCTCGAGGAGGCGCGGCAGCGCCAGCGGCGCCCCACCCCACGCGGCCGCGACCGTAAGGGCCGCCTGCCAGCCGGAGACGGTGCCGGGCACGGTCAGCGCGGCGAGCGGCCCGCGCGGCGGGATCGCGGCATGGCCGGTGCGGCGATAGAGCTCGGGCGTCGCCGCCGCGGCCGCGGCACCGCAGGCGCGGATCGCCACCGGCGCCGAACCGGGCGCGGCGATCAGCCAGAAGCCGTCGCCGCCGATCGCGTTCATGTGCGGATAGACGACGGCGATCGTCGCCGCCGCCGCCACCATCGCCTCGACCGCATTGCCGCCGTCGCGCAGCACGGCCAGGCCCGCCTGGGCCGCCAGATGGTGCGGCGCGGTCACCATGCCGCGCCGGGCGTAGATGGTCTGCAGCATTCCTCGGCCCCGGCTGGTCGTCGCGGACGGCCACGCTACATCCTTCGCAGACCGGAGGGGAGATGACGCCGATGTTCCGCCGCCTCGCCGCGCTGCTGCTCCTGGCACTTCTCGCCGCGCCGGCGTCCGCCCAGTCACCGGCGGACCGCGCCGCCATCGAGCGGGTGATCCGCGACCAGATGGCGGCCTTCCTGGCCGACGACGCGGGCGCCGCCTTCGCCTTCGCCGCACCGTCGATCCAGGCGATGTTCGGCACGCCCGAGAATTTCCTGGCGATGGTCCGAAGCGGCTACGCCCCCGTCTACCGACCGCGCGCGGTGGAGTTCGCCGAGCTCGGCCTCAGCCACGGCGTACTGGTGCAGCGCGTGCTCGTGACCGGGCCGGACGGCATGCCCGAGGTCGCCCACTACATGATGGAGCGCCAGCCCGACGGGCGCTGGCGGATCGCCGGCTGCGTCCTGACGAGGAGCGAGGATCGCACGACCTGAGACGGCGCGAGCCGGCCGTTGCCCGCCGCCGGCGGCCGGGCTAGGCAGCCGACATGAGCGACCCCTACCGCCGCAGTCTCGCCGTCTCGTGGGAGGAGTTCCACCGGCTGTCGCGCGACCTCGCCCTCCGCCTGGCGGAGCAGGCGCCCTGGCGGATGCTGGTCGCGGTGACGCGCGGCGGCCTGGTGCCGGCCGCGATCGTCGCCCGCGAGCTCGACCTGCGGCGCGTCGACACGCTCTGCATCGCCAGCTACGACGACCGCACCCGCGGCGTCCCGCAGGTGCTGAAGGCCGCGGAGGCCGGCGACGGCGAGGGCGTGCTGGTGGTCGACGACCTGGTCGACACCGGCGTCACCGCCCGCGTCGTGCGCGGCCTGCTGCCCCGGGCGCATTTCGCGACCGTGTTCGCCAAGCCCGAGGGCCGGCCGCTCGTCGACACCTTCGTCGCCGAGATCGGCCAGGACACCTGGATCGCCTTCCCCTGGGACCAGCACCCGCCGATCGTCGGCGGGCGGCGGTAGCGGGGCCCCGCGCCGCCTACTTCCAGGCGACGCCGGTGACGTCGTTGGCCTGGACGGGGCTGTTCTCCCAGACGCCGACGAGGTTGCGGTTCCAGACGCCGAGCTTGGGAAGCTGGAAGAGGAAGCCGTTGACGGCGTCCTCGGCCAGGATGCGCTGGGCGTCGCCGAAGAGCCGGGTGCGGGCCGCCTCGTCGCGCGCCGCGTCGATGGCGGCCATGACGCCTTTGAAGCGGTCGCTCGAATAGCCGAAATAATAATCGTCGCGGCTGTAGATCTCGATGTCCATCGGCTCGGTGTGGGAGACGATGGTGAGGTCGTAGTCGCGGCCGCGGAACACGGTCGCCAGCCACTGCGCCCACTCCACCGGCTCGATTTTCACGCGGATGCCGGCTTGCGCCAGCTGCGCCGCCACGACCTCGCCGCCGCGCCGGGCATAGGCCGGCGGCGGCAGCTTGAGCGTCGCCTCGAAGCCGCCCGGCAGCCCGGCCTCGGCGAGCAGTGCCTTCGCCTTCGCGACATCGTGCGGGTAGGTCCCGGTCAGGTCGACATGGCCGGGGGCGGCCGGCGAGAAATGGCTGCCGATCGGCGTCCCGAAGCCCTGCATCGCGCCGTCGATGATCGCCTTGCGGTCGATGGCGTGGCTGATCGCCCGGCGGACGCGGACGTCGTCGAAGGGCTTCTTGCGGTTGTTGATGGCGAGGATGGTCTCGCCCTCGGTCTGGCCGGGCTGGACGGTGAAGCGGCCGTCGGCACGGAGCCGGCCGAGCGCCTCGGCGGCGCCGATGTTGGGCCAGAGGTCGACGTCGCCGGCGAGCAGCGAGGCGACCTGGGCCGAGGGGTCGCCGATGAAGCGGAAGGTCACCTGCCGCAGCTTCACCTGGCCGGCGTCGCGGTGGGCGTCGTTCTTGACGAGGACGACGCGGTCGCCCTTGGCCCAGCGCTCGAACTTGAAGGGGCCGGTGCCGACCGGCGCCGTCTTGTTGGCCTCGGCCGTCTTCGGCGAGACGATGGCGGCGTCGCCCGAGCCCATGTTGAAGAGGAAGTAGCCGTCGCGGCGGGAGAGCCTGACCACGACCTTGCCCGCGTCCGGCGTCGCGATATCGGCGATGGCCGCGAAGTAGCGCTTCTGGGCGTTCACCGAGTCGGCCGCGCGGGCGCGGTCCCAGGAGAACTTGACGTCGGCCGCGGTGAAGGGCGTGCCGTCGTGGAAGGCGACGTTCGGCTGCAGCTCGAACGTGTGGGTGAGGCCGTCGGGCGAGACCGTCCAGCTCCGCGCGAGCTGCGGCGCCACCTTGCCCGACCGGTCGATGCGGACCACGCCCTCGAAGAGATTGGCGTAGGTGACCTCGTCGATCGCCGCCGCCGCCCCGCCGGTCGGGTCGAGATGCGGCGGCTCCAGCCCCATCCCGACCGTCAGCCGGTCCTTGGGCTGGGCGGCGGCCATGCCGGCCGCGACGGGGAGGGAGAGGGCGATTGCAACGAGAAGGCGAGGGACGCGCATTCTGCTGTGCCTCCGGTCGGGCCGAGGCGCCGAGGATAGCAGGCATCGCCCCAGCCCGGAACGATCTCCGGCGATTGCGCGTCGCCGCTCGGGCCGCGACGTGGTAAGGAGGGGCTAACCTTCCTCTTCCGTTCCGGGTCCCAAGCCGATGATCCGTCGCCTTCTGCCGTTCGTCCTGCCGCTCGCGGCCGCCGCCTGCGCGGCGCCGTCGAGCAAGGAGATGTACCCCTCCTCCGGCACCGCGCTCGCGCCCACCGCCCAGCTTCTGGAATGGGAGAACGCGCCCGAGCCGGTGGAGCTGCCCGACCCGGCCGCCACCCGCGACGCGCCGCGCGGCCCGCCGCCCCTGCCGACCGAGCCGCTGCCGCGCCAGCGCCGGATGCCGGGCCTGGGCAACGAGGCGGGCGGCTTCGACGACCCGCTCGGCCCCCTGCCCGGCACCGTGACGCGCCGCGGGTTCTGAGCCCCGCTGCCTCGCCCGCCCTACCAGGCGGGCGGGATCCAGGTGGCGTCGGGATCGAGGGGGAAGAGCGGCCGGACAACGTTGCGGAACTCGAAATTGCCGAGATTGGGCGAGGTCAGGCCGGGCACGTCGG
>NZ_JAYSFE010000161.1:0-8684 GCF_041913585.1 Allostella sp. | reverse complement strand
CTCGACGCCAACCTGCGCGAGGAGATGCGCTTCGAGATCCGCCGGCTGCACGACGAGTTCCGCATCACCACCGTCTACGTCACCCACGACCAGGCGGAGGCGATGGCGACCTCCGACCGGATCGCCGTCATGAACGCCGGCCGGATCGAGCAGGTCGACGCGCCCCACCGGCTCTACACGCAGCCGAAGACGCGCTTCGTCGCCGGCTTCATCGGCCGCACCAACCTGCTCGAGGCGCGGTGGCGGAACGGCGAGATCGGCTTCGATGGCGGCTTCGCCCTGCCTGCGGGCATGCTCGGGCTGGCGCCGCCCGACGGCGCGGACGCGGCCTCGGTGTCGATCCGCCCGCAGGGCATGCGCCTGCACCGCGACGCGCCGCCGGCGGGAACGCCCAGCCTGCCGGCCGCGGTCGCCAGCCGGATCTTCCTCGGCGAGACCTGGGACTACGGCGTGACCCTGCCCGGAACCGAGCAGCGGCTGCGCGTCGCCGCCCCGCCCTTCGACGTCTTCGAGGTCGGCGCCGGCGTGTGGGTAGAGTTCGACCCGCGGCAGATGGCGGTGGTGCGCTGAGTCCCGCGGCCGTGATCCTGCGCGCGGCCGGGCGCCGGCGCATTCCCTGGAAGAACGGCGGCGGCGAGGCCGAGGACATCGCGTCGGGACCGCCCGGCGCCGACTGGTCGACGATGGACTGGCGGATCAGCCGCGCCTGGATCGCGGCGTCCGGCCCCTTCTCCGTCTTCCCGGGCATCGACCGGACCTTCCTGGTCACGGAAGGCCGGGGCGTCGAACTCTCGCCCGCGGGAGTGCCGGCGCGGCTCGGGCCGGACGCACCGCCGTTCGCCTTCGCAGGCGATGTCGCGACCGGCTGCGTCCTCCTCGACGGGCCGGTCATCGCCCTCAACGTCATGACCGCGCGCGGCCGCTGGCGGCATCGGCTCGAGCGGCGGCCGCTCGCCGGTCGGACATCCCTGGCGGGGACGGCGCCGGTGACGCTGGCCGTGCTTCTGCGCGGCGCCGCCGACCTGCCCGGACGGGACGTCCGGCTCACGGCGGCCGACGCCGTCCGCCTCCTGCCCGACGAGGCGGTGCCGGTCGACGCGGCGGCGGGCACCGTCCTGGCCTGGGTCGAACTCTGGGACGATCGCTAGCGGCCCTCGCGATCCTGCGGCACCGGGCGCTCCGTCGGCTCCGGCAACCGCGCCCTCGCACGGCGGCGCAGGCGGTGGCGGTCGAGGCGGTGACGCCGTCCGCCGCCGTCACCGCCGACCGCCGGGGGTCAGGCGATGACGGCGTCCGGCGGCGGCGGCGCCGGCGCTCCGGCCGGGATCGCCGGGTCCGGGGCGAGACGGCGTTCGGCGTCGATGCGCTCGACCAGCCGGATCGTCCGGTCGGCGCTCGCCAGCAGCGCCAGGAGAGCGGTGCGCTCGGACGCCGTCGCCGCAGGGGCGTGGCGCAGCACCGCCTCGCGCGCGTCGGCCAGGTCGTCCAGCAGCGCCGGCACGACGACGGTCGCCGGCCGGGCCGGCGCCGGATCGAGCGTCTCCAGCGCGGCGGCCATGGCGTGGAAGAGCCGTCCCGCGAGGTCCCGCCCGGCGGGCGACAGCTCCACTCCCGCCATGCGCTCGGCCGTGCGGTAGAGCGCCTCGCCGAGGTCGGAGACGAGGTCGGCCTCGGCCACGAGACTGCCGACCAGCCGGCCCTCGCGATGGTCCATGCGATCGCGGAACAGGCCGGCGGCGAAGCCGCGGATCTCGCGGCCCAGGACGTCGATGGCGAAGCGATGCTCGGCGGGATCGTCCGGCGCGCCGGGCCGCCCCTCGGCCATGTGCAGGAAGAGCCCAGCGCCCCAGGTCAGGCGGGCGATCTCCTTTCGCACCGCGGCGACGGCCTCGCCCAGCGCCCGAGGACCGTCCGGGCCGATGAAGCGCGGCCGCGAATAGTCCTCGACATGGTCGCCCGGCCCGTCGCCGATCCGGGCGAGGACGCGCTCGAACGTGCCGACGAAGGGGAACAGCAGCGCCGTGTTGAAGATGTTGAAGGCGATCGAATAGACGCCGACCGCGACCGGGACCAGGGGATAGGTCGCCTGCCCGTCGACGATCGTCGGCTGGCCGGGATCGCCGACCAGTGCCGCCACCAGCCGCGCCGCGACCGGGAAGAGCGGAAACATGACCGCGATGCCGATGACGTTGAAGGCGATGTGGGCATAGGCCGCCCGCTTGGCGTTGCGGGACAGGTTCAGCGACGCGATGAAGGAGGTGATGGTCGTGCCGAGATCGGCCCCGAGCGAGAAGGCGAGCGCGGTCTGCCAGTCGAGCACGCCGGACGCGCCGAGCCCCATCACGATCCCGATCGTCGCCGACGAGGAATGGATGAGCGCCGTGATGCCGGCCGCGGCGACGATGCAGTAGAGGAGCCCGAGATAGTCGTCGGTGCGAAGGCCGGAGATGACGGCCATGACCTCGGGCATGGCGCGCAGCGGCCGCAGGCCGCCGGTCATCATCGACAGGCCGTAGAAGATCAGGCTGAAGCCGAGCAGGGTCAGGCACAGGTTGCGCACGGCCGCGGTCCGCGCGAAGACCATGCCGAGCGCCGACAGTCCGGCGGCCAGCAGGCCCCAGAGGCCGAGCGGCAGGGCGATCAGGGCGTTGGTCAGCGTGGTGCCGATGTTGGCGCCCATGATGACGCTGATGGCCGGCCGCAACCCCAGCACGCCGGCATTGACGAGCCCGACCACCATGACGGTCATCGCCGTGCTCGACTGGATGACGCCGGTGATGACGGTGCCGGCGACGAGCCCCCGGATCGGGGTGCCGGCGATGCGCGCCAGCGCCCGGCGGAGGCGGTTGACCGCCAGCGCCTGGATGCCGTTGGCCATGAACTCGAGCCCGAGCATGAAGATGCCGAGCCCGCCGACGGCGGGTACGAGAACGTCCTTGAAGAGATCGACCTGCATCGCCGGCTCCGGTCGCCGCGGCTATGGACCCGGCCGGCAGCGCACCCTCATCGGAGCATGAATCGCGCCCCGGATGAAACCTCGGGTCGTGCGATCGGAGAAGGTCGCCGGTTCAGCCGCCCTCGCCGTGCTTCCACAGCACCTCGCGCTTGCCGACATGGTTGGCGGCGCTGATGACCCCCGACGCCTCCATGCGCTCGACCAGGCGGGCGGCGCGGTTGTAGCCGATCTGGAGATGGCGCTGGATGAAGCTGGTCGAGGCCTTGCGCTCGCGGATCACGATCTGGACGGCCTGCTCGTAGAGCCCGTCGGACTCGCCGTCGTCGTCGCCCGCGCCGCCGCCCTCGCCGCCCCCGGCGAGGTCGTCCTCCGTCACCTCGTCGAGGTAGGCGGGCTCGCCCTGGGCCTTCAGGAACTTCACCACCTCCTCGACCTCGTCGTCGCGGACGAAGGGGCCGTGGACGCGGGTGATGCGGCCGCCGCCGGCCATGTAGAGCATGTCGCCGCGCCCGAGGAGCTGCTCGGCACCGGCCTCGCCCAGGATGGTGCGGCTGTCGATCTTGGAGGTGACCTGGAAGCTGATGCGGGTCGGGAAGTTGGCCTTGATGGTGCCGGTGATGACGTCGACCGACGGCCGCTGGGTCGCCATGATGATGTGGATGCCGGCGGCGCGCGCCATCTGGGCGAGGCGCTGGATCGCCGCCTCGATGTCCTTGCCGGCGACCAGCATCAGGTCGGCCATCTCGTCGACGACGACGACGATGAAGGGCAGGGGCTTCAGGTCGAAGGGCTGGTCCTCGAAGATCGGCTCGCCGGTCTCGGCATCGAAGCCCGTCTGCACGCGCCGCTTGCCGGCCTCGCCGCGCTTGGCCATCTCGCCGAGGCGCGCGTTGAAGCCCTCGACGTTGCGGACGCCGAGCTGCGACATGGCGCGGTAGCGGTTCTCCATCTCGCGCACCGTCCATTTCAGCGCGACGATGGCCTTGCGGGGATCGGTCACGACCGGCGCCAGCAGGTGCGGGATGCCGTCATAGACGGACAGTTCCAGCATCTTCGGGTCGATCATGATGAACTTGCAGCGGTCGGGCGGCAGCCGGTAGAGCAGCGACAGGATCATCGCGTTCATGCCGACCGACTTGCCCGAGCCGGTGGTGCCGGCGATCAGCAGGTGCGGCATCCGCGCCAGGTCGGCGATCACCGGCGCGCCGCCGATGTCCTTGCCGATCGCGAGCATGAGCTGCGCCGAGGTCTTCTCGTAGGCGTCGGCCGACAGGAGCTCGCGCATCCACACGGTCTCGGCCTTGCGGTTCGGCAGCTCGATGCCGATGACGTTGCGGCCCGGGACGACCGCGACGCGCACCGAGACGGCACTCATCGAGCGGGCGATGTCGTCGGCAAGGCCGATGACGCGCGACGACTTGGTGCCCGGCGCCGGCTCCAGCTCGTAGAGGGTTACGACCGGTCCGGGCCGCACCTTCACGATCCGGCCCTTGACGCCGAAGTCCTCGAGCACGCCCTCCAGCAGCTTGGCGTTGTTCGACAGCGCCGCCTCGTCGACCCCGGCATCGATCACGGGCGGGATCGGCGCCAGCAGGTCGAGCGGCGGCAGGCGATACTCCCCGTCGACGGAGAGATCGAGCGCGGCCTGCTTGCCGGGCGCCTTCTTGGCGGCCGCCGCCTGCCGCCGCGCACCGAGATCGACCGCGACCGTCGGGCGGCGCGGGTCGGGAATGGGCGGCACCGCGGCGGCGGGCGCGCCCTGCGGCATGGCCCGCACCGGGGGGGGTGCCGGCCGCGCCGGCTCCGGTTCGTCGTCGGGCTCGGGCGGTTCGTCCGGCTCGGCGCCGCGGCGGGCGAAGACCGGCTCGACGCGCTCGGCCGCGCCGGCCGTCGCCCGGGAGCGGGCCGCCGGCTGCGGCTCGACGGCCGGGGCCCGGTTCGCGGGCTTCGCCGGCGGGCGCATCTGGTCCCAGAGACGGAGCAGCAGGACCCCGAAGGCAGTGACGCCCCGCGTCAGGAGGCCGCCGGCGCGGCCGGCACCGCGCCCGGCGCCGCTCCACTCCGCGCGCGACAGGCCGATGACGTAGGCGGCGCCGACGAGGCTGCCCAGCGTCACGAGGAAGAGCAGGAAGCCGAACCCGAGCGGGCCCAGCATGTGCTCCAGCACGCCCAGGCGCCGCAGCAGCAGGGTGCCGGTGAAGCCGCCCCAGCCGCCCTGGAGCCACCAGCCCTCCGGCGCCGGCGGCAGCGACAGGATGGCGGCGAGGCCGAGGAGGGTCGGGAAGAAGGCGATCAGGCGGAAGGCGGCGTGCTGGACGAGGCGGTGCGCGGCCAGCCGCCAACCCCAGGCCAGGAGGACGGCCGGAATCACCAGCGCCGCCATCCCGACGCTCTGCCACAGCAGGTCGGCGGCATAGGCGCCGCTGTGGCCCATGAGGTTGTGGACCGGCGCGTCGACGGCGCGGTTGAACGAGGGGTCGCCGCGATCGTAGGTGACGAGCGCGACCAGGAAGGCGAGGCCGAGCGCAAACAGCAGGATCCCGGCCGTCTCCTCGAGCCGGCGCCGGAGGAACCGGGACACCGTCTCGGTGCTGCCGGCGGCGCGCTCCATGAAGCCCCGGGTCAGCGCGTCCTTGCTGAAATTGCCTCTCGCCATCGCCGTCTGCGTCTTCGGTTCGACCGTGCCCGGGGTCAGCCCAGGGTCCGGACCATGCGGCCGAGCCCGGCCTCGACCGTCTCGGCGTCATGGACGAGGGCGACGCGGATATAGGGCTTGCCGATGTTGCGGCCGTCGGCATCGGGCTTCGCGACATAGCCGCCCGGGACGACCTTGATCGCGGCTTCGCTCCACAACCGCCGGGTGGCCTCCTCGCCGTCGCCGACGTCGAGCCACAGGAAGAACCCGCCCGGCGGCCGATAGAAGGAGTAGCGCTTGCCCAGCACGCGCTCGGCGACGTCGAACTTCTGGCGGTAGAGGGCGCGGTTCTCGGTGACGTGCGTCTCTTCCTCCCAGAGCGCGGTGGCCGCCGCCAGCAGGGGCATCGGCACGCTCGGGCCGCCATAGCTGCGCAGGCGGGCGAAGAGCCGGATCAGATCCGGGCAGCCGGCGACGAAGCCGCAGCGAATGCCGGGCGCGCTCGACCGCTTGGAGAGCGAATGCATGACCACGACATGGTCGGTCGATCCGCCGAGCGCGGCCGCCGCCTCCAGCGCGCCGGCGGGCGGCGCCCCGTCGTAGATCTCGGCGTAGCATTCGTCGGCGACGAGCAGGAAGTCGTACTGCCGGGCGAGCCCGATCAGGCGCTTGAGGTAGTCGATGCCGGCGAGCGCGCCCTGCGGGTTGGCGGGCGAGCACAGGTAGAAGACGGCGCAGCGCTCCAGCGCCTCCTCGGGAATGGCGTCGAGGTCGGGCAGGAAGCCCGTCTCGGCGGTGGCGGAGAGGAAGACGGGCTCGGCCCCGGACATGACCGCGGCGGCGCTGTAGACGTGATAGTACGGGTTGGGCAGCAGCACCGTCGGCCGCCGGCCGTTCTTCTCGGCCGGCACCGCCACCTGGGCCAGCATGTAGAGCCCTTCCTTGGTGCCGGAGAGCGGCAGGACCTGGCGGTCGGGGTCGATCATGCCTTCCGGTAGCGCGTAGCGGCGGCCGAGCCAGGCCGCGACGGCGCGGCGGAACTCGGGGCTGCCCTCGTTGCCGGGATACTTCCCCCAGAGATGCGCGTTGCGGGCGACGGTCTCGGCCAGCAGCGCCGGCGGCGCATGTTGCGGCTCGCCGGCCGACATCATCAGCGGCGTCTCGTTGGCCCGTGGCTGGGACCCGGCCAACAGCGTGGCAAGCCGGTAGAACGGGTTGTCGCCCAGCGCTTCGAGACGATCGTTCAGCATCGACGGTGAATCCCCCCGGAAGCCGGGGATGGTAGCCGCCGACCTTCGCAGAAACAACCGTCTGCACTGCGATGCTCAGAGAGCGGTTCGGGAACGGCGGCGCCGGGACGAATCCGAGGGCGATCGGAGCATTGCACTTTCTTTTCACGAAACGCATAGTCGTGCGATTGGCCCCGACGACGCCGGAGACGGAAGCATGCGCCGCGCCGCCCTCGCCCTCACCCTCATCGCCGCGCCCTGGACGCTGACCGGACCGGCCGCGGCCCAGGCGCCCGGCACGCTCCGGGTCGCCATCAACGCCGACATCCGGACCAACGATCCGGGGGTGAACCGGGACGGCAACACCGACGCGGTGATGATGCATGTCCTGGAAGGGCTGGTCGGGCTGACCGAGAACGGCGACGTCGCGCCGCTCCTGGCGGAGAAGGTCGACGTCTCGGCCGACGGCAAGCGCTATACCTTCGTCCTGCGCGAGGGGCTGACCTTCCACAACGGGCAGCCGGTGACCGCCGCCGACGTCGCCTGGACCTGGAAGCGCTACCTCGATCCGGCGACCAAGTGGCGCTGCCAGTCGGAATTCGGCGGCAAGGGGCTGACCCGCGTCGAATCGATCGAGACCCCCGACCCGCGCACCGTCGTCTTCCACATCGACAAGCCGACGGCGCTGTTCCTGTCGGTGACGGCGCGGCCCGACTGCGGCGGCTCGGCGATCCTGCACAGGGACTCGGTCGACGCCGACGGCAAGTGGAAGGGCCCGGTCGCGACGGGCCCCTTCAAGTTCGGGGAATGGAAGCGCGGCCAGTATGTCGAGCTCGAGCGCTTCGCCGGCTATCGCCCGCTACCCGGCCCGCGCGACGGCTATGTCGGCGCCAAGACGGTCGGGGTCGAGCGCGTCCGCTTCCTGGTCATCCCCGATCCGGCCGCGACCAAGGCGGCGCTGCTCGCGGGCTCGATCGACGTCGCGACCGACGTCTCGGCCGAGGACGTGGCCGAACTCAAGCGTCGCGGCGACATCGCGATCGACATCGCGCCCACCATGTCCGTCTCGGGCTTCCTGCTGCAGACCCGGGATCCGGTGCTGCAGGACGTCCGGGTGCGGCGCGCCATCGCGCACGCCATCGACACCGCGGAGATCGCGGCCGGCATCACCAAGGGCACGGCGACGCCCAACGCCTCGATCGTGCCGACCCCCAGTTCCTTCTACGGCAAGGCCCAGGCCGCGCGGATCGCCCACGACCCGGCGCTGGCGAAGAAGCTGCTGGCCGAGGCGGGCTATCGCGGCCAACAGATCAAGATCCTCACCAACAAGCGCTACGGGCCGATGTTCGATGCCGCCGTGCTCGGGCAGGCCATGCTGCAGCAGGTCGGCGTCACGGCCGAGCTCGAAGTGCTGGAATGGGCGACCCAGCTCGACCGCTACCTCAAGGGCGACTACCAGATGATGTCGTTCTCGTACTCGGCCCGGCTCGACGCCGCCCTGAACTACGAGATGATGAGCGGCCCGAAGGCGACCCAGCCGCGCAAGGTCTGGGACAATCCCGAGGCGCTGAAGCTGCTCGAAGAGGCGATGGTCGTGGCCGACCGGCCGCGGCGCCAGGCGATCTTCGACCGGCTGCACGGGATGTTCCTCGCCGACGTGCCGATGCTGGTCCTCTACAACGGGGTCGACATCTCGGCCTCGGCGCCGGGCGTCAAGGGGTACAAGGGCTGGGCCGCGGGCCAGCCGCGGCTGTGGGGGGTGACCCGGCAGTAGCGGCGGGGGGCCCCCGCCACCCCCCCCCCCCCCCCCCCCCACCGCGGGGCGCCGGCCTGGGGCGCAGAAACAACCCCCCGGCGGTCTGGG
>NZ_JAYSFE010000160.1:0-8725 GCF_041913585.1 Allostella sp. | reverse complement strand
TGCGGCCGATCCCGGCCTACGGCTTCGCCCGCCGCATCGCCCGCGGCATGCTCCTCCTCTACCGCTGGCGCGACCGGCGGGGATGACGGCTCACGCCTTCGCCGCCCCCGCGAGGACGGCGATGTTGCCGTGCAGGTGGAGCGGCTGGAAGGCGAGGCCGGCGGCGCCGAACCAGCCGGCATAGTCGGCGAGCGTCGCCGGGCGGTTGTCGGTGCCGAGGTCGCGCTCGTAGGCGGCAAAGTCTTCGGCCGCGCGCATCCCTTCCCCGTGGATGCGCTCGAGCCGGCGCCACAGGCTCCGCTGCAGCGGGAAGAGCGCCGGCTCGGTCAGCCGGATGCGGTCGAGCAGCAGGAAGAAGCCGCCGGGCGCCAGGCGACCGGAGGCCCAGGCGATCACCCCAGCCTTCGCTTGGTCGTCGAGGTCGTGGAAGGTCAGGACCGAGAGGATCGCGCGCCACGGGCCGTCGAGGCCCGTCGCCTCGGCAATCCGGGCGAGGTCGCCTTCGACGAGCCGCGCGTTCGCCCCCCAGGGTGCGAGGTTGCCGGCGGCCGCCGCGAGGCTGTCGCCCTTGCGGTCGAACCCGGCATAGCGGAGGTCCGGCCGCCGCCCGTGCAGCAGGTGGCCGAGATAGCCGGTGCCGCAGCCGAGATCGAGCACCGCCTCGCCCGGTCGCGCGACGTCCGCCACGGCGGAGACCAGGATGTCGAGCTGTTCGGCGCGCGTCGGGTGGCGCCGGATCGGATCTTCCATCGGTTCGGGTCCTCAGTTGCCGCTCTTGCCGTCGTCCTGGCGGAAATATTGCGGCGCGCCGCCGGCGCGGGCGGCCGGCGGCGGCGCCAGCGGTGCCGGCCGCGACGAGAAGAGTTCGCCGAACCAGCCGCCGCGCCGATCCTCGCCCGCCATCCCCGGCGGCGGGGCCGCCACCACGACCGGTGCCGGCGCATAGGAGGGGAAGGGCCGCGGCGGCGTGCCCTTCACCGCCTCCTGCATGAAGCGCCGCCAGATGCCGGCCGGCAGGGAGCCGCCGGTGACGCCCTTCATCGGCCGGCCGTCGTCGTTGCCGACCCAGACCACGGCCACCAGATCGGGCGTCCAGCCGGCGAACCAGGCGTCGCGATAATCCTGGGTGGTGCCGGTCTTGCCGGCCGCCGGCCGGCCGATGTTGGCCGCCCGCGCCGTGCCGGTCTCGATCGTGCCGGCGAGCATGCGGTTCATCTCGCCCGCGATCTCGGGCGCGACGACGCGCCCCGGGCCGGTGCCGGTACGGCGGTAGAGGATGCGGCCCGAGCGGTCGCGGATTTCGCGGATGGCGTAGGGAATGGCGCCGTTGCCGTCGTTGGCCAGCGGCGCCAGCGCGCCCGCGAGTTCGACCGGGGTGAGCTCGCTGGTGCCGAGCGCGAGGCTGGCGTCGCGCCCGAGCTCGCTGGTGACCCCCATGCGGTGGGCGGTCTGGATCACCCGGTCGACGCCGATGCGCTGCACGAGCTGCACCGAGACCGTATTGACCGACTGCGCCAGCGCCTGGGCGAGGCTGATCTCGCCGAGATAGCGGCCGTTGAAGTTCCTGGGCGACCAGTTGCGGATGCGCACCGGCTGGTCGACGATCGGCGATTCCGGGCGCCAGCCCGTCTCGAGCGCGGCCAGCCAGACGAAGGGCTTGAAGGCCGATCCCGGCTGGCGCATCGCCTGGCTCGCGCGGTTGAACTGGCTCTCGGCATAGTCGCGCCCCCCGACCATCGCCTGCACGCCGCCGTCGGGCGCCATGGCGACGAGCGCCCCCTGGCCCGCCGCGAGCTTCGGCCCCTCGGCGGCGAGCGCCGCCCCGACCGCCGCCTCCGCCAGCGCCTGGAGCCGCGGCTGGAAGGTGGTGGCGACGACGAGATCGCTCGTCGCCTGTCCGACATAGCCCGCGACCTGCTCCAGGGCCCAGTCGGCGAAGTAGCGGTTGCCCTGCGACGGGCCGGCGATGCGGGCGAGCTCGGTCCGGTTGGTCTTCGCCGCCTCCGCCTCGTTGCGCGACAGGAAGCCCGCCTCGACCATGTTGTCCAGCACCTCGCCGGCGCGATCGGCCGCGAGGTCGGGGTCGCGCAGCGGGTTGAGGCGCGACGGCGCCTTCGGCAGGCCGGCCAGCACCGCCGCCTCGTAGAGGCCGACCCGGGTCGCCGGCTTGCCGAAATAGCGCCGGGCCGCGGCGTCGATGCCGTAGGTGCCGGCGCCGAAATAGACCCGGTTGAGATAGATCGCCAGGATCTCGTCCTTGGTGAAGCGGCGCTCCAGCCACAGGGCCAGCAGTGCCTCCTGCACCTTGCGGCGGGTGGTACGGTCGGCCGTCAGGAAGAGGTTCTTGGCGAGCTGCTGGGTGATGGTGCTGCCGCCCTCGACCACCCGGCCGGCGCGGAGATTCTGGTAGATGGCGCGGGCGACCCCGAGCAGGTCGACCCCGAAATGCTGGTAGAAGCGCCGGTCCTCGGTCGCCAGCAGCGCCGCCGGGACGAAGCCCGGCAGGTCGCGGAGCTGCACCGCCTCGCCGTGGATGTCGCCGAAGGTGGCGAGGACGGTGCCGTCGGCGGCCAGCATGGTGACGCTCGGCCGCCGCTCGACCCCGGCGAGGTTGCGCGTGTCCGGCAGGTCGTAGGCGTACCAGGCGACGAGGCCGAGCACGGCCACGGTCGCCCAGACGCCGAGGATGAAGGCCCAGCGCAGGGCGAAGCCGAGCCACGACCGCCGCCGTCGCGGCCGCGGCCGCCCTTCCCCCTGTCCCTGCTCAGCCACCTCGCCTACGCGCTCCCCCGCCCGACGGCCGCGACTCGCCGCGAACCGTCACCGGCGAGGTAACCGCCGCGGCATGGCGAATTTCGGGCAACCCGGCGCCGTCAGCGCGGCTGCATGCGGATGGCACCGTCGAGACGGATGCATTCGCCGTTGATCATGACGTTCTCGACGATGTGCCGGACGAGGCCCGCATACTCCTCCGGCCGGCCGAAGCGGCTCGGAAAGGGCACGCTGGCGGCGAGGCTGTCCTGGACCGGCTGCGGCATGCCGAGCAGCATCGGCGTGCCGAAGAGGCCGGGGGCGATCGCATTGACGCGGATGCCGGCGCGGGCGAACTCGCGCGCCGCCGGCATGGTGAGGGCGACGACGCCGCCCTTCGAGGCGGAATAGGCCGCCTGCCCGATCTGGCCCTCGAAGGCCGCGACCGACGCCGTCGAGACGATGACGCCGCGCTCGCCGTCGGCCAGCGGGTCGAGGCCCTGCATATCGGCCGCCGCCAGCCGCATCATGTTGAAGGTGCCGATGAGGTTGACCTCGATCACCCGCCGGAAGGCGTCGAGTTCGAGCGGCCCCTCGCGCCCGACGATGCGCTGCGCGGGGGCGATGCCGGCGCAGTTGACGAGGATGCGGGCGGCCCCGTGCCGCGCCCGCCCGGCGGCCACCGCCGCCGCGCCCTGATCGGCGCTGGTGACGTCGGCGGCGACGCCGAGCCCGCCGATCTCGGCCGCGACCGCTTCGGCCGGGCCGGCCTGGACGTCGACCACGGTCACCCGCGCGCCCGCCGCCGCCAGCATCCGGGCGGTCGCCGCCCCCAGCCCCGACCCGCCGCCGGTCACGATCGCCGCCACGCCTGTGATCTGCATGATCCCCTCGCCTCCCACGGATGCGTCCGAAGGCCAGGGTCTTAGCCCAGGCGCCCGGCAAAGTCGCGTCCGAGACATGCCGGGCGGCGACGATTGCCGGTCGCGCGATACTGACCTAGAAGCTGGCCGATGACGCGACCGACCCTCTCCGACGTTCCCCGCCCGGCGCTCGTGCTCGGCTTCGCCGGCCTCGTTCCCTTCGTCGCCGGCGCCATCGGCGCCTGGACGCTGGAGGCGGAGCAGGCCGGGCTGGCGATCCCGCTGCAGTTCTTCTATGCCGCGGCCGTGCTGTCCTTCCTCGGCGCCGTCCACTGGGGCCTCGCCATGGCCGACGGCCGCCCAGGCTGGGGCCGCTGGATCTGGGGCGTGCTGCCGGCACTGGCGGGCTGGCTCCTGACCGCGCTCGAGTTCGAGCCGGTGCAGATGGGCATGGCGCTGACGCTGGCCTTCCCGGTTACGCTGGCGGCCGACGTGCTGCTCGCCCGCATGGGGCTGGCGCCCGCCTGGTACCCGGCGCTCCGCATTCCGCTGACGGTGGTGGTGACGCTGGCGCTCTTCGCCTCGACCCTGCGCTTCGTCTATCCCCCGGGCGGCTGACCCGCCGCCACCGGACCCGCGGCCACGGGGTCAGCCGCGACCGCGCGGGTCGGGCGCGGCCGGGTCGGCCGCCGTCGCGGTCGCGGTGGTGGCGGCGCGGATGCGGCTCACCTTCGCCTCGCGGTGGGCGATGTAGAGGCCGGAGCCGCCGATGATGACGGCACCCAGCACGGTGTACTCGTCCGGCCATTCCGAGAAGAAGACGAGGCCGAGCACCGCCGCGATCGGCAGGCGCGAATAGTCGAAGGTCATGACCACGGTGGCGTCGGCGGCGCGGAAGCTGCGCGTCATCGCCATGTGGCCGAGCGACCCCAGCACCCCCATCATCACGATCCACGGCCAGAGCTGCCATGCCGGCCACTCCCAGACGAAGAGGGCCGGGACCAGCAGCAGCGGCGTGTAGTAGAGCGCCATCCAGGTGACGATGGCGTCGGCCGGCTCGGTGCGGGAGAGCTGCTTGACGACGATGGTGTTGATGGCGCTGGTCGCGGCCGCGATCATCGCCGCCACCATGCCGGCGTCGAGCGGCGTCCAGCCCGGCCGGAGGATGACGATCGCGCCGACGAAGCCGACGACGATCGCCGACCAGCGGCGCAGCCGCACCTGTTCGCCCAGCATGAAGACCGCCAGCACCGTCGTGAACATCGGCGCGGTGAAGCTGAGCGCGGTCGAGGTGGCGAGCGGCAGATGGGCGATGGCGTAGAAGGACGCCAGCATCCCGGCGATGCCGATCAGCGCCCGGCGCAGATAGAGCGGGTTGTGCCGCCCGAGGCCGGCGCGGCCCGCCCGCACCATCAGCGGCACCATGAAGAGCAGCCCGAAGAAGATGCGGAAGAACGCCGCCTGGAAGGCATGCATTCCCATCTCCGAGGTCAGCCAGCGGATGAGCGTGTTGAGCGCCGAGAACAGGATGGCGGCGATCAGCATCCAGATGGCGCCCTGGATCGGTGGCGCGAGGTCGCGCATCCAGCGGTCGAAACGGTGCTTCATCGGCATGGGACGGGGCAGGGCCAGGCGGGAGCGGGAGTGGCGGACGGCGCGGGGAGCACACTGCCGGAGCGGGGCGCGGCGGGGGCGGGATCGGGGCCATGTGGTGGCGAGGCCGGCGGTCGGGACCGGGAGCGCCATCGCCCGATCCGTTGCACGGGCGGGCGGGCCGCGTCTATACCGGACGGCACATCCCCGTTCCGGAGGAACGCCCTTGTCGGCACCGCTCTGGCAGCCGTCGGCGGAGCGCATCGCCGCCGCGACCATCACCCGCTTCGCCCGCTGGCTCCAGGAGCGCACCGGCCGGCCGCTCGCCGACCGCGGCTACGCGCCGCTCTACGACTGGTCGCTGGCCGAGCCGGCCGCCTTCTGGGAGGCGGTCTGGGACTTCTGCGGCGTGATCGGCGACAAGGGGCCGGCCCCCTTCCTCGTCGACGGCGACCGCATGCCGGGCGCACGGTGGTTCCCCGGCGCCCGCCTCAACTTCGCCGAGAACCTGCTGCGCCGGCGGGACGACGCCGATGCCATCGTCTTCTGGGGCGAAGCGGAGGTGCGACGGCGCCTGTCCTTCGCCGAGCTGCACGACGCCGTGTCGCAGACGGCCCAGGCGCTGGCTGCGGCCGGGGTCGGCGCCGGCGACCGGGTCGCCGGCTACCTGCCGAACATGCCGGAGACGGTGATCGCCATGCTGGCCGCCGCCTCGCTCGGCGCCATCTGGTCCTCCTCCTCGCCCGATTTCGGGGTCCAGGGCGTGCTCGACCGCTTCGGCCAGATCGCCCCCAAGGTGCTGGTTGCGGCCGAGGGCTACTATTACGGCGGCAAGACCTTCGACCAGACCGGCAAGCTGGCCGAGATCCTGGCCGGCCTGCCGACGGTCGAGCGGCTGGTCGTCGTGCCCTATGTCCGCGGACGGGCGCCGATCGCCGGGCTGGGGGCCAGGGCGGTCCACTGGGCGGACTTCCTCGCCCCGCACGCGCCGGCGCCGATCGCCTTCGCCCGCCTGCCCTTCGACCACCCGCTCTTCATCATGTACTCGTCGGGCACGACGGGCGTTCCGAAGTGCATCGTCCACGGCGCCGGCGGCACCCTGCTGCAGCACCTGAAGGAGCACCGGCTCCATTCCGACGTGAACCGCGACGACCGCGCCTTCTACTTCACCACCTGCGGCTGGATGATGTGGAACTGGCTGGTCTCGGCGCTGGCCGCGGAGGCGACGCTGCTGCTCTACGACGGCTCGCCCTTCCACCCCGACGGCAACGTGCTGTGGGACCTGGCCGACGCCGAGCGGACGACGCTCTTCGGCACCTCGGCCAAGTACATCGACGCGCTCGCCAAGGCGGGGCTCGCGCCCAAGCGCAGCCACGACCTCGGCAGCGTCCGCACGATCGCGTCGACCGGCTCGCCGCTGGCCCCCGAGGGCTTCGAGTACGTCTATCGTGCGATCAAGGACGACGTCTGCCTGTCGTCGATCTCGGGCGGCACCGACATCATCTCGTGCTTCGCGCTCGGCAACCCGATCGGCCCGGTCTGGGCGGGCGAACTCCAGGTGCGCGGGCTCGGCATGGCGGTCGCGGTCTATGACGACGACGGCCGCCCGGTGCGCGGCGAGAAGGGCGAGCTGGTCTGCACCGCCCCCTTCCCGTCGATGCCGATCCATTTCTGGAACGACCCCGACGGCGCCAAGTACCGGGCCGCCTATTTCGAGCGCTTCCCCGGCATCTGGTGCCACGGCGACTATGTCGAGCTGACCCGGCATGACGGGCTCGTCATCTACGGCCGCTCGGACGCGGTCCTGAACCCGGGCGGCGTGCGCATCGGGACCGCCGAGATCTACCGCCAGGTCGAGCAGTTGCCGGAGGTCGTCGAGAGCCTGGTCGTCGGCCAGGACTGGGACCACGACGTCCGCGTCGTCCTCTTCGTGCGCCTGCGCGACGGGCTGACGCTCGACGACGCGCTCGCCGACCGCATCCGCCGCCAGATCCGCGCCAACGCCACGCCGCGGCACGTTCCGGCGAAGATCCTCCAGGTCGGCGACATTCCGCGCACCAAGAGCGGCAAGATCGTCGAGCTCGCGGTCCGCAACGTCGTCCATGGCCGCCCGGTCAGGAACGTCGAGGCGCTGGCCAACCCGGAGGCGCTGGAGCAGTTCCGCGACCGCGCCGAACTGGCGGTGTGAGTGCCGCCCGGCGCCCGTCGGGAAATTTTCACTGTGCAACCCCCTGCCCGCCGGGCGATTGTCCTTCGGTGCGGCGGGGGCTCCGCGCGGCGGATGAATAGGGAGTTCGGCATGGCCTTGGCGACCCGGATACGCTCTGCCGGCGCGGCAGCGGTGGCGCTGCTCGCCCTTTCGGCACCGGCCGGGGCGGCCGATCCGGCGGCGATCAAGAAGGATCTCGACCAGATCGTGACGGCGATCCGCCGCGCGGCCGGGCCGGGCGCCGGGCTCCAGATCGACGGCCAGGCTCGCGTCGTCGAACAGAACGGCGAGGTCGTGGCGACCCTGCCGACCTTCACCACGAAGGGGCGGGAGGGCGGCTTCGTGCTGCGGCCCGTCACGCTGCGCGTCAAGGACATCGACGCCGACCAGCAGCAGATCCGGGTCGAGCTGCCGGGCCGCGTCGAGACCACCGGCCCCGACGGCAAGCCGCTGTTCTCGCTGGTGATCGGCAACCAGAACCTGGCCGGCGTCTGGCGCAAGTCGATCCAGAACTTCGAATCGCTGCAGATGGTGCTGGACCGCGTCACCGTGCAGGACCCGGCGCAGAAGCCGCTGGTGGAGATCCAGCGCGTGTCGGTCACGGGCGGGATGAAGGAGGGCGCGCCCGGCCTGTGGAGCGGCGCCATCAAGCTCGCCGTCGACGGCACCAAGGTGGCGGCGCCCGACGGCACCGCCGTCACCGTCGGCAGCACCTTCTACGAATACACGCTGAAGGACGCCCGCCTGGTCGAGGTCGCCAAGCTGACCGACGCCGCCGGCGTCTCGCTCGCGAATCCGCGGGTCCTCGTCTCGGGCGGGCAGGTGACGCAGCAGCAATGGCAGCAGATCGTCGAGCTGATGGCGCAGCTCCCGGCGCTGGTCGGCGGCATGTCGCTGCTCTACGGCGTCCAGGACATCAGCATCACCCACCCGATGATGGGGCCGCAGCCGATGTTCCGGGCCGAGAACCTGGCGATCGGGTTCGGGGTCGCCAACGACGGCCAGGGCGGCGCCTCGCTCTCCCTCGGCATCGACCTCAAGCGCATGGCGGGCCCGCGCGAGCTGCCGATCGAGGTTCCCCCCGCCGCGGTGCCGCACTCCTTCGACCTGCGCATCGAGATCGACCAGCTACCGACCGGCGCGGTCTGGGACGCCTTCTTCGGCACGCTGCGCCAGCAGCTCGCCCGGCCGGCCCAGGCGCGGCCCGGCCAGAAGGCGCCGACGCCGGAGGAAGTGCTGGAGACCGCCGCCGGCGCCGCCTTCGGCATGAGCCTGCCGGTCGCCATGGAGAGCTTCGCCAAGGCGCGGC
>NZ_JAYSFE010000159.1:0-9104 GCF_041913585.1 Allostella sp. | reverse complement strand
GCGTAGTAGGCGGTGAAGGCCAGCGCGATGCCCCAGAAGGCCGGCTGGCGCAGCGCCCAGCGCACGATCCCGGTCCGCTTGCCGCCGTCCGCGGCTGCCGGCTTCGGCGGCGGCGGGCGGTCGGCGCGGGGGTCGATGATCCAGCCGTAGAGCACCGCATTGAGGCCGAGATTGGTGAGCGCCAGGACGAGCAGCGTGTCGCGCCAGCCGATGCGGTCGAGCAGGAACTGGATCAGCGGCACGAAGACCGTGCTGGCGAAGCCGCCCCACAGGGTCAGCGCGGTGATGCCGCGCCGCGCCTCCGGCCCGAAGCGCCGGGCGACGACCGCGAAGGCCGGCTCGTAGAGGGTCATGGCCTGGGCCAGGCCGAGCCCGGCGAACATCAGGTAGAAGGCCGGCAGGGATTCGAGATGCGCCCAGCCGGCGAGCAGCAGGCCGCCCGCCGCCGAGCCCGCGACCATGATCGCACGGCCGCGGCCGCGGTCGATGGCGCTGCCGATCGGATAGGCGGCGAGCGCGGCGATCAGCAGGCCGATGGTGGTGGCGCCGTAGATCTGGGTCTTGTCGTAGCCGAGGTCCCGGCTCATCGCCTCGGCGATCGGCGGGAAGGAGTAGTAGAGCGACCCCCAGGAGACGATCTGGCCGATCCCGAGGCCGGTGATGAACCAGTGCGGGCCGAGGGGCTTGCGGCGGCGCGGGGCGTCCCCGGTGGCCCCGGCGGCGGCGACGCCGGTCACCGGGAGCACCCGACGCCGGCCACCCCTCGGGTCTCGCCCAGGCAGTCGGTGATCTCCATCCAGGCCGCGACGGCGACCCGGAACGCCTCGCGGCCGCGGTCGGTCAGGCTGTAGACCCGGCGCTGGCGGCCGCCCACCATCTCGCTCGCCGCAGTGACGTAGCCGCCGGCCTCGAATTCGCGCAAGGCCGGATAGATGGTGCCCTCGGTCGGCGAGCAGCAGCCCCGCGTCGTCGCCGCGACCGCGCGCGCGATCTCGTAGCCGTGCATCGGATGTTGGTGAAGGACGCGCAGGATGAAGAACCGCGACAGGCTCATCTTGATCGTGCCGTTCCAGTAGGCGCGGCTCGTCAGGTCGGCGGCTGGCCGCCGGGCGTCGCGCACGCGATCAGGCATCGATGGGCTATGCATCGACGAATGATGCATGGCCGCTGCACATCGTCAAGTCGCCAGCGGCGCGTAATTGGTGTATGATGAACAAGTATACACTAATAGGTTGCTCTCATGTCCGACGCCGACGCAGAGTCTACATTCCCCTTCGCCGGGGTGGCCACGCCCGAACTGCGCGCCCGGCTGGGACCGGTGCTGGAGGGCGCCGTCGATGCGGTGCGCGACCGCGGTCTCCGCCTCGTGCTGCATGCCGACATGGCCGCGCTGCGCGATCGCCACCGCCAGGACCCGGGCCTCGCCCAGGACCGGCCGCTGCCGTCCCAGCTCGACGTCGACTACTGCGCCCTGCCGCCCGAGCGCGCCTTCTGGATCGAGGGGCTCGACGCCGACGGCCACGTCGCGCTGACCCATGCCGCCCGCCTCTTCGAGTGGCAGGCGACCGACCTCGAGACCGAGGGGCGGGCGTCGCGCATCTTCTACGACCGGCCCGAGCGCGACGGGCATCCGGGCTCGGACCTGACGCTGGCCCAGCCGATGCCGGTGCGCGTGGCCGGGCGGGTCGCCTATGTCGGCGGTCTGTGGATCCGGAGCGATTTCCGTGGCCGCGGGCTCGGCCGCATCATGCCGCGGGTCGGCCGGTCCTGGGCCTACCTGCGCTGGCAGCCCGACTTCCTCTTCAGCCACGTCGTCGACCGGCTGCTGGATGGGGGCATGCAGGCGGTCTATGGCTATCCGCACCGGCATCCGGGATTGCGCTTCCGCAACCGATACGGGCGGTCGTTCGACGTTTCGTGGGTCTGGATGTCGGGTCAGGAAATGCTGGCGGACTGCGCGGCGTTCGCGACGTCTCTCCAGTCGGCCCGGCCGCGGAGGTGACTGACGCCCGACACCATGCGCCGCCCGTCCGCGGTCCGCCACGGCAGGATCAGCCGGTCGTAGATGCTGCGCCGGCCGACACCCGACGGGGCGGCGATCGTCCCCTCGCAGGACTGCAGGATGGGCACGTTGCGCAGGTGCGCCTCGGCATAGATGGCGCTGGCGGCGCTGGAGAAGCGCAGGTCGGGCTGGCGGTCGACCGGCTGCCCGACATAGCGCGTCCAGCCGGCGGCGCCGTAGTGGGTGAGGTGGCGGCCGCGGAAGGCGATGACCATGCGGCTGTCGCCCGCCTCGGCGACCAGCGTCGTCCGGCCGAGGCAGCCGGAGCGCCGGAAGGGCAGCACCGTGTTGCTCGGGAGCTGTCCGCCGCGCGCCGCCCATTCGCGCAGCAGCCGCGCGAACGGCGCCGGGATCAGCGACTGGTCCGGATCCAGCGGCTGGTCCTCGGCGTGGAATGCCTTCTCGGGATGGCGGCTGCGCACGCCGTACACCAGCTCCTCGACGCGCCGCGTGAGCGGCGTGTAGCCGGGAACCAGTTCCTCCCGCCAGAACCCCTGGAAATGCGACAGCACGAACCGCGGCGGCCGCAGGTCGCCCAGCTGGAAGAACAGTTCCGACAGGGCACGGGACGAGGCGATGGCGGGACGCATCCGCACGCGCGCGCCGAATTCCCCGACGGCAACCTCGATCATCCCCAGTTGTCGGACCGCGAACGTGACCGGGTCGCTGTCGATGGGAAGCTTGTACCGGGCGATTCGCCGAAGCCCTCGCTCGACCGGCAGGGCCGTCCCGCGTCGGTCGATGAGGATCTTCTTCAACGCGCCGCCTTCCTCACCTTGGGCGCGGGCGCGGTGAGCTTGTCGCCGAGCCGATGGAAGAGTTCCATCAGCGACTGGCGGAGGTCGGAGCTGGCGATGCGCTCGTAGGCGCGCGACAGCTCGATCGCCTCGCGCCGCAGCATGATGCCCGGCTCCTGCGGCTTCGTCGCCTCGGCCTCCAGGCCGTCGAAGAAGGCGGTGACCGGCGTGCCGAGAACCTGCGCGATCTGCACCAGCTTGCTGGCCGAAATGCGGTTGCCGCCGCGCTCGTACTTCTGCACCTGCTGGAAGGTCAGCCCGATCGCCTCGGCGAGCTGCGTCTGGCTCAGGCCGGCGACGGTGCGGTAGAGCCGGACCTGACGGCCGACATGGACGTCGACCGGCGACGGCCCGTCGATGATCGCGACGCGCCGCCGCGGCCGCTCCGCCGCCGGCGGCTTCACCGCCCTCGGCCTGGCGGGCGCCGGCGGCGCCAGCACCCGGCGCACGGTCGGCAGGCCGATCTGGAGCTTGGTCGCGATCTCCACGTCCGAAAGGCCGGCCCCCTTCAGGGCCTGGATACGCATGGACTGGTTGGCGGGGGAACGAGGCATCGAGACTACCTTTTCATGACGCTGGGGAACGCCGCAAGTCGGTTCGGAATGCCCGGCAACGTGCGTTCGATCGCTCCGCCCCGCGGGAGGATCTTCCACATGCCTGGAGGATTCCATTACCGAAACTACTGATCTTCGACACTACAGGAATGTTTTGTATATTCGTCGGTGTCGTTCACGCGGCTGGTATACCATACGGCAGGCCGGTACAATGCAAAAGTCGAGCAAGCCGGGCGCTTCGCAATCTTCACCCGCCACTGTGGCGAGCATTGGGCGGGGATTGTTGCGGCCGGCGAGCCGGCCGGATAGCGTCGCCGCATGACAGAGTCCGTCGTCGTCACTGGGGCGTCGCAGGGGATCGGGCACGCCATCGCCGTCGCCCTCGCCGGGGCGGGCTACCACGTCGTCAATCTCGACCGCGTCCCGCCGCCGGCGGCGCTCGGCACCTTCGTCCCGGTCGACCTCGCGGACCGCGAGGCGACCGCGGCGGCGCTCGCCCGGGTCGCCGGCGAGCACGGGGCCACCCGCCTCGTCAACAATGTCGGGACGGTTCGCCCGGCGGCCGTCGAGGCGCAGACGGCGGCCGACCTGGAGGCGGTGATGGACCTCAACGTGCGCACGGCGATCCAGTGCGCCGAGGCAATGCTGCCGGCGATGCGCGCCGCCGGTTTCGGCCGGATCGTCAACATCACCAGCCGGGCGGCGCTCGGCAAGGAACTGCGCACTGCCTATGCCGCGAGCAAGGCGGCCCTGCACGGGCTGACCAAGACCTGGGCGCTGGAACTGGGGCCACACGGGATCACGGTCAACGCCGTCTCGCCGGGACCGATCGCGACCGAGCTCTTCCGTCGCGTCAATCCCGACGACAGCCCGCGCACGGCGGCGATCCGCGCGGCCATCCCGATGCGGCGGATGGGCCGGCCGGAGGACGTGGCCGGCGCCGTCGCCTTCTTCCTCGCCCGCGAGAGCGGCTTCGTCACCGGCCAGGTGCTGCATGTCTGCGGCGGCATGACGGTGGCGGGCGTCGGCGGCTGACCGGCGGACGCGGGCGCTGCCTTGACCGGGCGCGCTGCCGACCCCATCGACCAGGGGCTGGCCCTGCTGCGCAGCGGCCGGGCGGGGGAGGCCGAGGCGCTTTTCCGCATGATCCTGGAGCGGCTGCCGGGGCAGCGCGACGCGCGCAACGGCCTGGCGCTGGCGCTGGCCGCCCGCGCCGCCTGGGCCGACGCGCTGGCCGAGATGGACCGGGCAATCGGCGACGGAGCGGTTCCGGCCAGCTGGCACGCCAACCGGGCGGCGGTGCTGCGCCGGCTCGGCCGCGACGGCGAGGCGGCGACCGCCCTGGCGACGGCGACGGCCCGCGACCCCGCGAACCTCGCCTTCCGTCACGCCCACGGCGAGGCGGCGCTGGCCGCCGGCGACGCCGCCGGTGCCGTCGCCGCCTTCCGGGCCGTGGTCGCCGCCGATCCCGGCCGCGTCGCCGCCTGGAGCAACCTCGGCACGGCGCTCGACGCCATGGGCGATCCCGAGGGTGCGGTCGATGCCTATCGCAAGGCGACCGAGCATGGGGCGGCCGTGCCGGAAGCCTGGGTCAACCTCGGCAACGCCCTCAACCGGAGCGGCGCTTCCGCCGCGGCGCTGGCCGCCTTCGCGTGCGCCCTGGACCTCCGCGCCGGTTTTCCGCCGGCCGCCGTCGGCCGCGGCGTGGCGCTGCACAATCTCGGGCGCGCGGAGGAGGCGATCGCCGCCTTCGACGCCGTGCTGGCCCGTCACCCGGACGACGGCAACGCCCACAACAACCGCGCCGTCGCCCTCCAGGACGCGGGACGCCTGGACGAGGCGATCGCGGGCTTTCGCCGCGCCGTCGCCCTGGCGCCGGCCGACCCCGTCGCCCACAACAATCTCGGCAGCGCGCTCCAGCGCGCCGGGCGGCCGAAGGAGGCGCTGGCGGCGTTCGGCCGGGCCCTCGAACTCAAGCCGGACTATGCCGAGGCGCTGAACAACCTCGCCAGCGCGCTGGAGGCCGAGGACCGGGCGGAAGAGGCGGTCGCGCTCTACCGCCGGGCCCTGCGGATCAAGCCGGCCTACGCCAGGGCGCGCGGCAATCTCGCCAGCCTGCTGCACACGCTGGGGCGCCAGGAGGAAGCGGAGGCGGTGCTCGAGGAGGGGCTCGCGCGGACGCCCGGCCACCTGCCGACGCGCCTGCGCGCGGCCTTCACCCGGCTGCGGATCGTCTATCGCGACATGGCCGAGCGCGACCGCTGCCGTGCCGCCTACCGCCGGGACCTGGAGGCGCTGTCGGCGATGGCGCTGCCCGACGATCCGGCGGCGCTCGCCGAACTGGCCGAGACCATCGGCGCCAGCCAGCCCTTCTATCTTGCCTACCAGGGCCTGAACGACCGCGACCTGCAGGCGCTCTACGGGGACTTCGTCTGCCGGGTGACGGCGCGCCGCCATCCCGGCTTCGCGATCCGGCCGCCGCGGCCGCCGGTCGAACCCGGCCGGCCGATCCGGGTCGGCCTGCTGTCCGGATTCTTCCGGCATCACTCCAACTGGAAGATCCCGATCCGCGGCTGGCTGGAGGACCTCGACCCGGCGCGGATCGCCGTCCACGCCTACTACACCCAGGCGATCGACGGGCCGGAGGCGGCGCGGGCGCGCGCCCTCTGCCATCGCTTCGTCGACGGTTCCCGCACCGTCGAGGCCTGGGCGGAGACGATCCGCGCCGACCGGCTGCACGTCCTCCTCATCCCGGAAATCGGCATGGATCCGACGACCGTACGCCTGGCTGCGATGCGGCTGGCACCGGTTCAGGCGACCTCCTGGGGCCACCCCCAGACCTCGGGCATGCCGACCATCGACGATTTCCTGTCGAGCGAACTGATGGAGCCGGGCGACGGCGACCACCACTACACCGAGCGGCTGGTGCGCCTGCCGGGCCTGTCGTTCCGGCCGCTGCCGGCGTCGGTCGTGCCGGTCGCGGTCGAGCGGGGCGAACTCGGCGTCGAGCCCGATGCGGTTCTCTTCTGGTGCTGCCAGTCGCTCTTCAAGTATCTCCCGGACGATGACCGCCTGTTCCCCGCCATCGCCGCCCGCGTTCCGCACGCCCGGTTCCTCTTCCTCGGCTATCCCGTCGGCACCGAGATCGACCGCCTGTTCCGCGACCGCATCGGCGGCGCCTTCGCCGCCGCCGGGCTCGATGCCGGCGCATGCTGCCGCTTCCTCGGCACGCTCCCGCCCGAGCGCTTCGCCGGCGTTGCGCGTCAGGTCGACGTCTTCCTCGACGCCGTCGGCTGGTCCGGCTGCAATTCGGCCCTCGAGGCGCTGGAGGCCGGAGTGCCGGTGGTGACGATGCCCGGCCGTCTGATGCGCGGCCGCCATTCGGCGGCGATCCTGCGGCGGGCGGGTCTGGACGAATTGATCGCGGACTCGCCGTCGGCCTATGTCGACCTCGCGGTGCGGCTGGCGCTCGATCCGGCGAGGCGCGCCGCACTGCGGCCGCGCATCGCCGCCGGCTGCCGGCGCATCGCCGAGGACCGCGCGCCGGCGGCGGGCCTCCAGGCCTACCTGCTGGCGGCTGCGGGCGCGGCGCCGTGACCGCCGACGCCGTCGCCCGTTGCGAGGCGTGGCTCAGCCAGCGTCCCGACGATCGCCCGGGGATGGCGGCGCTGGCGGAGGCGCTCGGCGCCGAGGGCCGCTTCGCCGAGGCGCTTGCCTGGATCGAGCGCGCGGTCGCGGGGCCTTCGCCCCTGCCGGCCTGGATCGGGCGCCACGGCATCCTGCTCGCCCGCGCCGGCCGCTTCGCCGAAGCGGTCGCGCGCATCGAGGCGGCGCTGTCGTCGGGCCCGGACGCGGCCGACCTGCGGTGGGAACTCGGCCGGGCGCTGGAGCGGCTCGGGAACAGCGAGCGCGCGATCCGGGAGTACCGCCGCGGTCTGGAACTCGCTCCCGACCATCCGGGCATCCTCGCCTCGCTCGGCAGCGCGCTGTGGCTGCGGCGCGAGAGCGCGCCCGCGATGGAAGCGCTCCGGCGGGCGGTGGAACTCCGGCCGGACTGGGTGCCGGTGCGCGACAGCCTCGCCAACGCCCATCACTACATCGGCGAGTGGGACGAGGCCGAGCGCATCTTCGACGAGACGCTGCGGCTGCGGCCGGACGACCTGACGAGCCGCCTCAACGCCTGCATCGCGCGCCTGCGGGTCATCTATGCCGACCCCGCCGAACGCCAGCGCTCGCGCGCCGCCTATATCCGCGACCTTCACGCCCTGGAGCGCCTGCCGCTGCCGGCGTCGGTCGACGAGCTGCTGCGGGTCCTGGGCGCGCGCAAGCCGTTCCTCCTCGCCTACCAGGGCGAGGTCGACCGCGACCTCCAGGCGGTCTATGGCGGCCTCCTCTGCCGCGCCGTCGCGGCCCGCCATCCGGAGTTCGTGCGGCCGCTGCCGCCGCGGCCGCCGGCGCCCGGCGAGCGCATCCGCGTCGGCATCCTGTCGGCCTTCTTCCGCCATCACTCCAACTGGAAGATGCGCCTCCGGGCATGGCTGGAGGATCTCGACCGCGACCGGTTCGAGGTCCATGCCTATTTCCCGGGCGAGGGCGCGGATGCCGAGACCGCGCGGGCGCGGTCGCTGGCCGACGCGTTCGTCGAGGGGAGCCGGTCCGTCGCCGACTGGGCCCGCCGCATCCGGGCCGACCGGCTGCATGTCCTGCTGATCCCCGAGATCGGCATGAATTCGACGACGATGCAACTCGCCGCGATGCGGCTGGCGCCGGTGCAGGCGAGTTCCTGGGGCCATCCCCAGACCTCCGGCATGCCGACCGTCGACGACTTCCTGTCGAGCGCGATGATGGAGCCCGCGGACGGCGAGCAGCACTACACCGAGCGGCTCGTCCGGCTGCCCGGCCTCTCCTGCCGGCCGATCCCGGTCGCCAAGGCGCCGGAGCGCGTCACCCGGGCCGAGCTCGGGGTCGGGCCGGACCACGTGCTCTACTGGTGCTGCCAGTCGCTCTACAAGTATCTCCCCGAGCACGACGACGTCTTTCCCCGGATCGCCGCCCGGCTGCCGGCGGCCCGCTTCCTCTTTCTCGGCCATCCCGACGGCCCCAAGGTGGAACTCGCCTTCCAGCAGCGCATCGGCCGCGCCTTCGCGGCCTTCGGGCTCGACGCCGCCGTCCATTGCCGCTTCCTCGGCCGGCTCAGTTCCGAGCGCTTCGCCGGCTGTGCGCAGGCGAGCGACATCTTCCTCGATTCGATCGGCTGGTCCGGCTGCAATTCGACGATCGAGGGGATGATGTTCGACCTGCCGGTCGTCACCTGGCCGGGCCGGACCATGCGCGCCCGCCATTCCGACGCCATCCTGCGGCTGGCCGGCATCGCGCGGACCATCGTCGCGACGCGCGAGGCGTATGTCGAGCTCGCGGCGCGCATCGGCGCCGACCCCGGCTTGCGCGGCGAACTCCGGGCCGAAGTCGCGCGCGGCAAGCACCGCATCTTCGAGGACCGCTCCTACCTGCCCGGGCTCGAGGCCTATCTCGCGGCCGCCGCCAAGGGCCGCCGGTGAGCGGAGCCGTCGCCGCGGCCTGGGACCTGCTGCGCGCCGGTCGCGGGCCCGAGGCGGCCGGGGCCTTCCGCGCGGCGCTGGCCGCCGACCCCGCCGACCGCGGGGCGATGCGCGGGCTGGCGCTGGCGCTGGC
>NZ_JAYSFE010000158.1:0-9204 GCF_041913585.1 Allostella sp. | reverse complement strand
TCTCCGGGACGTGGATATAGACCGCCTTGTCGTCGGCGATGCCGGCGCCGACGGCATTGGCCAGGGTGACCGTGCCTGCGCGATAGGCACCCATGAGGCCGGGCACGCCCAGCACCGAATCGGGGCGGAAGGCGCGCGGGTCGAGGAAGGCGTCGTCGATGCGCCGGTAGATGACGTCGACCCGCTTCGGTCCCTGGGTCGTGCGCATGTAGACGATGTCTTCGTCGACGAAGAGGTCGGGGCCCTCGACCAGTTCGACGCCCATCTCGTCGGCGAGGAAGGAATGCTCGTAGTAGGCGCTGTTGTACGGGCCGGGCGTCATCAGCACCGCCACCGGGTCTCCCTTGCAGGCGGGCGGCGCCACCGACAGCAGCGTCTCGAGCAGCGCCTCCGGGTAGCGCGAAACCGGCTGCACGCGGTGGCGGGCGAAGAGGTCGGGGAAGAGGCGCATCATGACCTCGCGCCCCTCCAGCATGTAGGAGACGCCGGACGGCGTGCGACAATTGTCCTCGAGGACGTAGAAGTCGCCCTCGGTGACGCGGACGACGTCGATGCCGGCGACGTGGGTGTAGACCCGCCCCGGTACCGAGAACCCCTGCATGATCGGCAGGAAGCTCTCGTTCCGCAGGACCAGCGCCTCCGGCACCTTGCCCGCGCGCAGGATCTCGCCGGCGTTGTAGACGTCGTCGATGAAGGCGTTGAGCGCGCGCACGCGCTGTTCCAGCCCGCGCGAGAGCACGTCCCATTCGGCGGCGCCCAGCACCCGCGGCACGATGTCGAACGGGATCAGCCGCTCGGGATCGCCGCCCTCGCCGTAGACGGCGAAGGTGATGCCGATGCGGCGGAAGAGCATTTCCGCCTCGCGCCGCTTGTGGGCGAAGACCTCGGGTGCGGTCGAGGCCAGCCATTCGGCGATCGTCCGGTAGGGCGCGCGCACCGCCCCCGGAGTCCCCATCTCGTCGAACGCAGTCGCCATCCGCTTCCCTCCGAAGTCACGATGACCGACGGCGAAATTGCGCGTCAAGAGAAAGACTTGCCCAACTCTTGAGCACGACTGGCGAAGAATTGTTCACGCCGCCGCGGCCCTGGTCCGGGCGCGGGCGGCGCGTCGCGCGAGCACGAGACTGGCGGCCCCGAGGGCCGCGACCGCCGCGACGGCGAGGTAGGTCGTGGCGAAGCTGCCGATCGCGACGCTGACGGCGCCGAAGGCGGCGGGGCCGAAGATGATGCTGGAGAAGGTCAGCATCATGCAGCCGCCGGTGGCGATGCCGATGCGGTCGGGCGGCGCCTGGCGCGCCACCTCGGCCATGAAGACCCCGTTCCAGCCGACGGCCGTGCTGCCGAAGAGCGCACCCAGGCCGTAGACCGCCCAGGCGGGCCAGGCGGCCGACAGGGTCGAGGCGAGGATGCAGGCCAGGACCGCCAGCATGGTGACCGCGAGCAGGGCCACGAACCCGTCGCCGATGCGGTCGGCGACCACGCCCCAGCCGACGCGGCCGAGCACGCCCGCCACCTGCATGATGGCGACCACCAATCCGGCCTCGACCAGCCCGAAGCCGGCCTCGGCCACCAGGAGCGTCGTCATGAAGGCGAGGACGCACATCTGGGTCAGCGACAGGGTCATCGAGGCGAAGGAGAGGTAGCGCAGGGGCGGCGTCCGCCACACCAGCGAGACCGCGGCGAACGGGTTCTGGCGCAGCCGGTGGGTCGGGTCGCGGTCGTCGTCCCAGGACCGGCGGCCGGGCGCCAGCGCGAGCAGCAGCCCCAGCGCCAGGACGGCCACCAGGCCGACGGCCCAGCGCCAGCCGAGCGTCAGCGCCACCGGCGGCAGCATCAGCCCGGCCAGCATGCCGCCCCATGGCACGCCGGTCTGCTTGATCGAGAAGATGAGGTTGAGGCGCGGCCCGCGCGCGAAGCGCATCAGGAGGTGCGACGCCGCCGGGTTGGTCAGCCCGTAGCCGAGGCCCATGACCAGCGATCCCAGCGCGATCGTCCACAGCGAGCCGCCGATGACGAGCAGGATGGCGACGATGGCGAGCGCCAGCGCGATCTGGCTGGCGCGGCCCGCGCCGAGCCGCCGCACCACCGCGCCGCCGACCACCGAGGTCGCCATCGCCCCGGCGTAGATCAGCGTCGTCTGGTAGCCGATGAGCGCCGGCGAGATGCCGAGCATCTCGGCCAGCCGCGGCGCGATCGTCGGCACCGAGAGCGTGGTGGCCGAGGCCAGCGCCTGCACCGCGGTGGTGGCGGCGACGACGATCCACGGGTTGGTGGCGAGACGGTCGGGAGATTGTTCGGTCACGTCGGCGTGCTGCCCGGTCCGGGACGACCCGAGGATGGGTCATGGTGTCTGTCCATCCTGGACCGGCCGGGGCAGGCGGGCAATCGCCGACGGCCCGCTTGCGCCCGGCCGCGGCGGTTGCCAAGTTGCCGAACTCGACCGGACGCGAGCGGGAGGCCAGCCATGGACGAACAGGCGATCGCACGTCGGCAGCGCGCCCGCGCGGCGCTCGATCGGCGCGACTTCGCCGCCGCCCATGCCGAACTGGAACCGCTCGTCGCGGGCGAACCGGGCAACCCCGACGGCCATGCCCTGCTGGCATCGGTCCGGGCCACCCTCGGCAACCATGTCGGCGCCGCCGAGTCCTACGCGACCGCACTCCGCCTCCGGCCCGGCCATACCCACACCGCCCATCTCCTGGGCGCGACGCTGCTCCGGCTCAACGCCGTCGAGCGCGCCCTCGCGGTGCTCGCCCCGGCCGCCGCCGCCGCCCCGCACGATGCCGGGCTGCAGTCGACCTTCTCGGTCGCCCTCGTCCGCTCCGACCGGCTGGCGGAGGGCGCGGACGCCGCCGACCGCGCCGTCCGCATCGATCCCGGGCTCGCCTCCGCCTGGGTCAACCTCGGCACGGCGCGCCGGCTGCAGGGCGACAATGCCGGCGCGCTCGCGGCGGCGGAGACCGCCGTCGGCCTGGCGCCCAAGCTGGCCGAAGCCCACGTCAATCGGGCGCTGGCCTTGCTGGCGCTGGGCCGGCTCGACCAGGGCTGGACCGAGAACGAATGGTACTGGCGCCAGCCGCACACCCCGCCCCGCCCCCTGCCGCAGCCATGGTGGGACGGGCGGCCGGTCGAGGGGCGCGTCGCGGTCTGGGGCGACCAGGGGATCGGCGACCAGATCTGGGCCTCGGCGTTCCTGCCCGACCTGCTCGCCGCCGGCCACCGGATCGTGCTCGAATGCACGCCCCGGCTCGCCGGCCTCTTTCGCCGCAGCTTCCCCGGCCTCGAGGTCATCCCGGCGCTGCCGACCCCCGACCCCCGGCTCGCCGCCCCCGACATCGTGGCCCAGACGCCGCTCTCGCGGCTGGCGGCGATCGCCTGGTGGACCGGCCGGCGCGACCGGCTGCCCGCCGCCCGCCTCGCGACCGATCCCGAGCTGACCACCCGCCTGCGCGCGCGCTATCGCGAACTCGCCCGTGGGCGGCGCGTGGTCGGCATCGCCTGGCGCAGCCGCAAGCCCGACGGCCAGGTGCAGGAAGTGCCGCTGACCCGCTGGGAGGCGCTCCTGCGCGATCGCTCGGTCTTCGTCGTCGACCTGCAATATGGCGACACGCGGCTCGACCGCGACACGGTCCGCGAGTGGTTCGGCGTCGCCCCGCACCGCGACGCCGAGATCGACGCCATGGGCGACCTCGACGCCTTCGCCGCCCAGGTCGCCGCGATGGACGCGGTCGCCACCGTGGTCAACGCCACCGTCGCCACCGCGCTCGCGGTCGGAACCCCGGCCGTCGTCGCCGTGCGCCGCTTCCAGCCCGACTGGCGCTATCCGCCGGCGGCGGCCGAGAGCCCGTGGCTGCCGGGAGTCCGGCTGGTCCGCCAGAGCCGGGAGGACCGCTGGGACGACGTGCTGGAGGAGATCGCCCGCCGCGTCGGGGCCGGCTGACGCCGGCCTCAGTCGCCGATCGCGACGCCCTCCCGGCGCGGGTCGGCGCCGCCGGTCAGGCCGTCCGCCAGCACCCGGATCGCCTGCAGCCCGCTCGGCGCCGTCAGCGGCCGGACGTCGTGCCCGCGGGCGCGCAGGGCCTCGGCCAGCCCTTCCGTCCCGGGCAGCGCCTCCAGTTCCGTCGGGCCGTTGCGGTTGAGGAGGTTGGGGAGGGACACCGCGCGCTGCGGATCGAGCCCCCAGTCGAGCATCGCGACCAGCGCCTTCAGGGTGTAGCCCGGGATGCGCGAGCCGCCGGGCGAGCCGACCGCCAGCACCAGCCGCCCGTCGCGATCGAAGACCATCGTCGGCGACATCGAACTGCGCGGCCGCTTGCCCGGCGCCACCCGGTTGGCGACCGGCCGGCCGTCGGCCTCCGGCACGAAGGAGAAGTCGGTCAGCTGGTTGTTGAGGAGGAATCCGCGAACCATGCGCTTGGCGCCGAACGGACCTTCGATCGTCGCCGTCATCGAAATCGCGTTGCCGTCGCGGTCGACGACGACGAGATGCGAGGTCGCCGGGATTTCCAGGCTGCGGTCGGGGGCGAGGTCGGCGCGCCGGCCGGGCGGCTCCCCGGCGGGCGCCCGGCCGAGCGCGGCGTCGGGACGGACGAGGGCGGCGCGGCCGGCGAGGTAGGCACGGTCGAGGAGGCCGGCCGGCGGCGGCTCGAAGTCGGGATCGGCGACGAAGCGGTCGCGGTCGGCGAAGGGGGGGCGGCGCGCCCCCCCCCCCCACGGCGCCCCGCCGGGGGGGCCCCCCCCCCCCCCCCCCCCCGCCGGGCGGCGGCGCGACTTGGGGAGCGGCGCCGACGCGGTCGCGGGCGCCTAAGGGGAGCCGGCTCGCCTCCAGCAGCAGGTGCCAGGCGGCGGGGGAACCCGCCCCGGCCGCCGCCAGATCGTGGCGCTCGACCATGCCCAGGACCTGGGCGATGGCGAGCCCGCCCGATCCGGGCGGTCCCATCCCGCAGACCCGCCAGACCCGGTAGGAGATGCAGACCGGGTCGCGCTCCAGCGGCCGGTAGCCGGCGAGGTCGGCCAGCGTCATGCCGCCCGGCCGGGCGGCGCCGGTCACCGCCGCCACGATGTCGGCGGCGATCGGCCCACTGTGCAGCGCGTCGGCGCCACCCACCGCGACGGCGCGCAGGGTGGCGGCATATTCGGCGTTCACCAGCGGCGTCCCGACCGGCTTCGGCGCCCCGTCCGGGCCGTAGAAATAGGCCGCCGCCGCGGGATCGGCCTGCAGCGCCCGGTCGCCCTGCAGGCTGGCGAAGAGCCGGGGCGACATCGCGAACCCCGCCTCGGCGAGACGGATCGCCGGCTCCAGCAGCCGCGCCCAGGGCAGGCGCCCGCCCTGCCGGTGCGCCGCCTCGAGCATGCGCACCGCGCCCGGCACGCCGACCGACAGCCCGCCGACCACCGCGTCCATGAAGCGGAGCGGCCGACCGTCGGGGCCGAGGAACTGGTCGCCGCGCGCCGCTGCCGGCGCCGTCTCGCGCCCGTCCCAAGTGGTGAGCCGGCGCTCGGCCGCCGACCAGTGCAGCAGGAAGGCGCCGCCGCCGATGCCGGACGATTGCGGCTCGACCAGGCCCAGCACCATCTGGATGGCGACCGCCGCGTCGAGGGCGCTGCCGCCGGCGCGCAGGATTTCGAGGCCGGCCGCGGCCGCGTGCGGGTTGGCGGCCGCCACCATGTGGTGGCGGGCATAGACGGCCATGCGCTCCGGGGCGAGGCCCGAGGGCGCGTCGGCCTGCGCCGGACGCGCCAGGAGCGCGAGCAGGATCAGCAGAAGCCGGTGCAGATGACGCACGGAATCGGTCCCCCCCGAGATGAATGCCGGGAGGATGGTCCGGCCGCCGCGCGACCGCAAGGCGGCCGGCGGGCGGGGGCTGGGTCAGCCCAGCGGCTTGCTGTAGAGCGTTCCCGCCGGGCCGTAGCCGGCCGCCGCCAGCGTCGCCGCCGTCGTCCCCCCGGGCGGCGACGGCGCGCCGGCGCGGGCGGGCATCAGGATCCGGACCTCCCGGCAGCCGGACGCCTGGGCCAGTTCCTCGAGCCGCGTCAGCAGCGCGCCGGCGATGCGGGGCGCATCGACCAGCGCCAGGACCACGAAACAGTCGACCTGGAGCGAACGCTCGGCGCCGTCGACCCGGTGCAGGGCGAGGCCGGTGAGATAGCCCTGCTCGGATTCCGCCACCAGCGCGCCGCGCCGCCCGGCCGCGGCCGGGCGGGCGATGTGCCGCGCCGACTCCGCCCGCCAGCCGGCGAGCGACAGGTCGGGACGGAACGCGCGCGCAAGGATGTAGGCGGGAAGGACGTGCTCCCGGGCGAGGGCGACGACCTGATAGCTGCTCTCCACCGCCGGGCCCTCCTCGGACACTCCCTGCACGCTTCCCTGCGCTCGCTCGTCGCAACTTCCCTGGAGCCGCTTGCGGCCGGCATTGATGTGGGTCAAATCCTGCTGTCGGACGTCGACCGATTGCGGCACACTGGAGCGTGATGACCGAGGCAGGAGCATGAACACGAGCGGAAACGGACGGCCGTCCGTCGACATCGCGCGCCCGCCCAGGGACCCGTCGATCGACCACATCCATCCGTGCCGTGCCTGCGACGTCCGCCAGTTCAGCGTCTGCAACGTCCTCGATGCACCGGACCTGCAGCGCCTGGCGGAGGTCGTCACGACCATCACCCTGCCGGCGCACCGGGCGGTGTTCCACGAGGGCGACCCGGCCGAGCACCTCTACAACGTCACGTCCGGCTGCGTGAAACTCTACAAGCTGCTCGCCGACGGCCGCCGCCAGGTCACCGGCTTCCTGTTCGCGGGCGACTTCCTCGGCCTCGCGCTCGAGGACGACTATGCCTACAGCGCCGAGACGGTGAGCGAGGCGACCCTGTGCCGCTTCCCGCGGCGGCGCCTGGAGCGGCTGCTGGAGGACCTGCCGAAGCTGGAGAAGCGCCTGCTCGGCAACGCCTCCAACGAACTGGCCGCGGCCCAGGACCAGATGATCCTGCTCGGCCGCAAGAGCGCACGCGAGAAGATCGCAAGCTTCCTCGTCAACCTCGCCGGCCGCGCCGAGCGGCGGGGCCAGCCCTCGGACCCGCTGCCGCTGCCGATGAGCCGCACCGACATCGCCGACTATCTCGGGCTGACGACCGAGACCGTGAGCCGGACCTTCACCCAGCTCAAGACGCAGCGCGTCATCACCCTGCTGCCGGGTGGCATGGTCGCGCTCACCGACCGGCTCGCCATCGAGCGCCTCGCCTCGGGCGGCTGACGGTGGTCAGGCGTCGGCGGGCGCTCCGGCGGCGGCAGGCGGGGCGTCGAGCGCGGCATCGAGGGCGGTGCGGACCCGGCGCAGGACGGGATCCCAGTCGCCCGGCCGGCGCTGGCGGAACAGCCAGGCCGAGGGATACCAGGGGCTGTCGTCGCGCCCGAGCAGCCACCACCATTCCGCGGCGTAGGGCAGCACCAGCCACACCGGATGGCCGAGCGCCCCCGCGAGGTGCGCGGCGGGCCCGTCGACCGCGACCACGAGGTCGGTCGACGCGACCGCGGCCGCCAGGACCGACGGGTCCTCGATGCCCTCGATCTCGCGGACGAGCGCGGCCGCGCCCGCCTCGGCGATCTCGGCCTGGGCGCCGGCCTGGAGCGACACCAGGTCGACGTCGGGCCGCTCGGCGAGGCGCAGGAAGTGCGCGAGCCGGCAGTTGGGCGAGCGGGCATCGGGTTCGACGGGCCCGGTCGACCACTGGACGCCGACCCGGATGCGGCCGGCGACCGCAGGCGGCGGCTCGTGCCGCGACTGCCGTGGCACCCGCAGATAGGGCGCGCCCGAAGGAATCGTCTCCAGCGTGACGCCGAGGATGCGGGGCAGGTCGGCGAGCGGCGCTTCCGCGGCGACGTTGGCGAAGCGTCCGCCGCGGCGGGCCACCCGGGCCACGCCCTCGACCGTCTCGAGCAGGGGGACGGCGTCGTCCGGACCTTCCAGGATCACCGGCACACCGCGCTGGGCGGCGAGCGGCACGAACCGGGCGAAGAGCGCCGTCTCGGCGAGATCGTCGCCGGCACGGACGAGAAGGTGCCGGCCATCCAGGGTGCGGCCGTCCCAGCGCGGCCAGGACTTGCCCCGGACCGGCACGATCGCCGCCGGATGGCGGAGCGCCAAATCGGCGAAGCCGGCCGTGAAATTGCCGCCGAGGAGATGGGCGAGGCCGCGCTCGATGCGCGCCGAGTGGCGATCGGGGCGCAGTTCCAGCGAGCGGTCGAAATGCCGGACGGCGTCCGCGACCTGGCCCGCGTCGCGCAGCGCCAGGGCGCAGTTGTAGGCGATCTCGGGCGACTGCGGATCGGCGGCGGCGGCCTGGCGCAGCAACTGCACCGCGTCCTCGGTCTCGCCCAGCGAGCGCAGCGCGTTGCCGAGGTTGGACAGGGTCGGGCCGTGACCCGGACGCAGGCGCAGGGCCCGCCGGAAGCAGGCGACCGAGGCCGGCGTGCAGCCGGCGGCGCGCAGCGCCACGCCGAGATTGTGGTAGGCCTCGACCAGGTCCGGCTGGACGGCGATGGCCCGGCCATAGGCCTCGATCGCCTCGCGCGCCCGGCCGGCACGCTGCAGGTCGATGCCGGCGGCCAGGAGAATCTGGGCCTCGACCAGCGCGTCGACCCCGCCCGGCAGCCGCCCGGCCGTCGTCGCTCCCTGCTCCGTTTCCACCGGCGCCCCGCCCCCCCGGGCGCGGTCAGGCGCGGACGGAACGGCGCTCGGCACCCGCCGTCGGCTTGCCGAGATAGCGCCCCGCCAGAACCTCCGCGATCTCGACCGCGTTGAGCGCCGCCCCCTTGCGCAGGTTGTCGGACACGACCCAGAGGTTGAGCCCGTTCTCGATCGTCGGGTCGCGGCGGATGCGGCTGACGAAGACGGCGTCCTCGCCCTGGCTGTCGACGGGCGTGACGTAGCCGCCCGGCTCGCGCGCGTCCTGGACCAGCACGCCCGGGGCCTGGCGCAGGATCTCGCGCGCTTCCGCCTCGTCGAACGCCCGCTCGAACTCGACGTTGATCGCCTCGGCATGGCCGATGAAGGTCGGCACCCGCACGCAGGTCGCCGTCACCCGGATGTCGGGATCGAGGATCTTGCGGGTCTCGACCACCATCTTCCACTCCTCCTTGGTCGAGCCGTCGTCCATGAAGGTGTCGATGTGCGGGATGACGTTGAAGGCGATCTGCTTGGGGAACTGCTC